>NZ_AKJB01000050.1:0-88165 GCF_000282555.1 Pseudomonas sp. GM102
CCCCAAACCCTGCGACCCAATTTTTCCTGACACACCGCATTAGCTAGTTTTGCGACTGCTGCGCAGCCGAGCGGGAGCAAGCTCCCTCGCCACAGAAAGCAACCCGCCGATGCCCTTCGTCCGACGACCTGCCCTTCTTCGCTGAAAACACCGCCTAGACTTCAGACATCTGCACCCGAGCAGCCAGACATGTCCCGCAGTCCGCGTAGTCCAGGATGGTCAACGCTCCGACTTCGGTTCGGCGGATGGCTGCTGCTGACGAGTTTTCTGCTGGCTGGGTTGGGCAGTGTCAGGGCCGAGTGGGACTTTGCGCAGATTCTGCAAACGGCCGAAAAACGCTATGGCCCCCTTGGCCCGGCCCGGGGACGGATCGAGGCCTGGAGTCAAATGCTGCAAAGCGAACTCAACGCGCCCGAGCGCGAACAACTGAATGCAGTCAATCGCTTCTTCAATCAACAACTGAGCTTTCAAGACGACACACGTATCTGGCGTCAGACCGATTACTGGGCCACGCCAGTGGAATCACTGATCAAGGCCGCGGGCGACTGTGAAGACTACGCCCTGGCGAAATATTTCAGCTTGCGACACCTCGGAATTCCCAGCGAGAAACTGCGCATCACCTACGTCAAGGCCCTGACCCAGAACCAGGCGCACATGGTGTTGACCTTCTACAGCAGCCCCACGGCCGATCCGCTGGTGCTGGACAATCTGATCGGCGAGATCCGTCCCGCGTCCCAACGCAAAGACCTGTTGCCGGTGTACGCCTTTAACGCCGAAGGCCTGTACTTGCCGGGAGCCAATGGTGGCAAACGCAGCAGCGACTCGAAAAATCTGTCGCGTTGGCAAGACGTGTTGAAAAAGATGCAATTTGAAGGGTTCGCCGTGGGCGAAGGCTAGCCGCTACTGCAAGGAGCGTTTTATGTCACTGCGCAAACAGTTGTTTCTCGCCATTTGCCTGTTCTTGCTGGTGGCCTTCGGCGGCAGTTTTTTTGTCAGCCTGGAAAGTTCTCGCGAACAGATGCTCGGCCAGTTGCGCTCCCACGCCCAAGACGCCGCCACGGCGCTGGGTTTGTCATTGACAGCACAGATCGACGACCCGGCGATGATCGAGTTGATGGTCAGCTCGATTTTCGACAGCGGCTACTTCAGCAGCATCCGTATCGTCAACATTGTGGATGAACGGGTGTTGGTGGAACGCAGCGCACCGCCGCAAATCGAGGGTGTTCCCGCCTGGTTCATCAACCTGGTTAACCTGCGCCCACAAGGTGGCGATGCACTGATCATGCGTGGCTGGGAGCAAGCGGCTCGGGTCGAAGTGCTGAGCAATCCACAATTCGCCTTGGCCAAACTCTGGGACAGTACCCTCGGCAGCCTGATCTGGTTGTTGATTTGCGGACTGCTCAGCGCTGTGTTTGGTGGCTGGCTGTTGCGCCGGCAATTGCGCCCGCTCGACAACATGGTCAAACAGGCTGAAGCCATCAGCAAACGCGAGTTTCGCAGTTTGCCGAAACTGCCGCGTACGCCGGAACTCAAACGCGTGGTGCTGGCCATGAACCAGATGGTCGAAAAACTCAAAGCGTTGTTCGCCGAAGAGGCGGCCCGCAGCGAAAAGCTGCGCTGCGAATCTTATCAGGACAACCTCACGGGCCTGGCCAACCGGCGCTTGCTGGATGAACAACTGGCCGATCAATTACTGGTTTCCGAGCAAAGCCGCGATGGTCATTTGCTGATGCTGCGGATCAATGACCTGAACGGCCTGAACCAACGTCTGGGCGGCCAGCGCACCGATAGCCTGATTGGCGCCGTCGGTGAATTGCTCAAACGCCTGACACAGCCACCGGAACGTCGAACCTGGCTCGCGGCGCGCAATCGCGGTGGCGAGTTCAGCTTGCTGACCCCGGGCCTGGACGGAAAGGATGCTGCACGCCTGGCTTCCGAAATCAGCGCCACCCTGGAAAACCTGCGTCTGACCGGTGCCAGCGACTGTATGCCGGTGGCGCATCTGGGCGTGGTCGCCTATCACCCTGGCGAACCGGCGAACGACGTGCTGCTGCGCCTCGATCAGGCGCTGACCCAGGCCCGGCAACATCCCGAGCGGCCGTGGATACACATGACCCATTCCGATACCGCACAGAACCAGTCCCAACACGACTGGCGCAACTGGATCGACGAAGCGCTGACCGAAGGCAAGATGCAGCTGTATTTCCAACCGGTGGTGCAGTGTGCCGACACCAGCCAGGTGCTGCACCACAAAGTCCTCGCTCGCCTGCTCGATCCGCAGGGCGAGGCGATTGCCGCCGGGCATTTCCTGCCGTGGATCGAGCGTCTTGGCTGGTCGGCTCGATTCGACCTGGCGATGCTCGAAACCACTCTCGAATATCTGGCCGCCAACCGTTGGCCGCTCGCGTTGAGCCTGTCCGGCAGCACCCTGCGCGATCAGACCCAGCTAAAACTGATCTGCGACATACTTGAATCACTGCCGGAACTGGCGCCGCTGCTGACCCTGGAAATCGACGAACGCCAATTGCCGCCCCCAGAAGAACTGCAACGGCTGAGTCACAGTCTGCTCAACACCGGTTATCGCATCGGACTGCAGCACTTCGGCGGCAGCTTCAGCCAGATCGGCAACCTGACGCAACTGGGGCTGGCTTACCTGAAAATCGACGGAGCCTATATTCGGGGTATCGATGAACAGACTGACAAGCGCCTGTTCATCGAGGCGATTTTCCGGGCGACCAACAGCATTGATTTACCGTTGATTGCCGAGATGGTGGAAACACAGGGGGAGTTGGAAGCGATTCGGGAGTTGGGGTTGTTCGGGGTGATGGGAAGACTGATTGGGCCGCCGGAACCGATGTAGTTTTGCAACGCCCTGTGTCCATGGTATTCACCTGTTTTCATTCACAGTAGAATCCGCGCCATGTATGTTCCCCGGAAACATCACCTCTGCCGCAGCCTGGCATCGGTCTACATGGAGGAAAGTCTGTGAAACTGATCAGGCTGGAGCTGGAAAACTATCGCTGCTTCCCCACACTCACTCTCGAGATCGATGAGCAACTGACTTTGTTGGTTGCCCGAAACGGCCAAGGCAAGACCAGCTTGCTGGATGCCATCAAAGTTGCATTGTGGCCCTATCTCCGTGGGTTTGACCTCGGTAGCACCACCAATGACATCACTGGCATACACCCAGATGACGTTTTTTTGCGTCCCGTCAAAGCGCATCAGATGGAGCCTTCGCTCCCCGCTCGCCTGACCGCCCATGCTTTTTTTCTGGAAAAAGAATGGCAGTGGTCACGTCGCCGGGAAAGCATCCGAAAAGGTACACAAACCCGGGGGGATGCCGACGCCACCAGGCTAGAAGCCACAGCCGAAGTACTTGAAGTACAGATCTTTGACAGAGCGGTTTCCGGGCAACTGAAACCGTTCGACTTACCTGTACTGGCTTACTACGGCACCGGACGGCTCTGGAGTCAGAAAAAACTGACGGCAGCTTTTGAAAAAGCCGAAAACGCTGAGTTTTCTAGGACCTATGGCTATCGCGATTGCCTTGACCCGGCCTCCAGCTATAAACACTTTGCCAAATGGTACACACGAATTTTCCGCAGCTATCGTGAAGAACAAATTCGTAATCTTGAGCGTGGAAAGCTCAGCATTGACGTGAAGGATGAGTTCGCCCATCCGGTTCTAGCGGTGCAGAACGCAGTGAATGCTGTCCTGGCAACTCAAACAGGATGGCGAGATCTGGCCTATAGCAGTGAGTTCGCCGATCTGGTGCTAGAACATCCAGTTCACGGAGTTCTGAAAGTCAGCCAACTCAGCGACGGGATTCGCAATATTGTCGCCTTGGCTGCCGACATTGCCTACCGCTGCGTAAAACTCAATCCTCACTTGGGTATCCTCGCCCCCCGTAAAAGTACTGGAGTCGTGTTGATTGACGAGGTCGACATGCACCTTCATCCCTCGTGGCAGCAAACCGTCATACCTGATCTCCTCGGGGCTTTCCCGTGTATCCAGTTCATTGCGACGACACACAGCCCTCAGGTAATTACTTCAGTGCCAGCACGCTGTATCCGAGTTCTACAAACCGTGACTGACGATAAAGGGCGTAGGGTCACCGTGAGCAATGTGGATCAACAGACTCAGGGCGTAGCCAGTTCGCAGGTGCTCGCCTACGTCATGGATATCGATCCGACGCCGGACAATGAACCTGCTCAAAAACTGAGCGAGTACATGGCGCTTATCCAGCAGGACCTTCATGAGTCAGCAAAGGGCTTAGCCCTCCGTGAGTACCTGGATGAACATTTCGGCACTCAACATCCCAACATGCTTGACTGCCAGCGGCTGATCAGACTGGAAACGTTCAAACGCAAACAGCTGACAAAACAGTAAGAAAAGGGAGTCGGGGACATGCGTAAGCTCGTTCGGGGTGAAGGACCACGCTGTCTTACCCGCTACAGACATGGATTGCACAAATGGTCGCTGGACTCGCCGACGCTGCCGGAGCGTGCGCAGATCTGGGAGCATCTGCGAGCCATGCAAGATACTCGTTGCGCCTACTGCGAAGCCGATATCAGCAAACACACCAATGCGCACATCGAACACTTTCGGCAGAGAGAAAGATACCGCCAGGGTATTTTCGATTGGAGCAATTTGTTCGGCTCATGTAAACGGGAAGAATCGTGTGGGAATTTCAAAGACCGGTGTCGTCCCTATGATCACACCGTCCTGATAAAACCCGATGAAGACAATCCTGACGACTATTTCATTTTCGTCAGCGACGGCACAATTGCAGCACGTGCAGATCTCGATGCCCCATTGCGCCACAGAGCAGTCGAAACCTTGCGCATCTTCAATCTGGATGCTGAGAATGGTGCGCTTCGTGAAATGAGGCGAGAAGCTGTGCGTCGCTGCCTGGATACGGCGGAAGCACTCCAACAACTGTTTCTGGAGAATCCGGACAGCGAGGGCTTTCAGCAATTTCTTGAAGAAGAAATTCTGGAAACCGCCCAACAGCCCTTTGCGACGGCGATTCGCCATACATTATCGATGTGCCTTTGACCGGAAAACTCTGCCGGGTGGCATTGGCCCTGATGAAAAATCAGAGCGAATACCAGCCGACCTGAAGTTACAGGGTTGCCCTGCAACATAGAAACTCCCCGGTGTTCAGTGTCGGCACCTCAGGGCCGGCGATCATCGACCCGAGCCTGACTCTTGCTCCAATCGGTCAGCAGGCTGTAAGCCACGGCTAACAATGTCGGGCCGATGAACAGACCGATAAACCCGAACGCAATCAACCCGCCAAACACCCCGAGCAGCACGATCACTAACGGCAGATTCCCGCCCCGGCTGATCAGGTACGGCTTAAGTACGTTGTCGACCCCGCTGATAATGAATGTCCCCCAGCACCCAAGGAACACCGCCATCCCGTACTCCCCTTTCCAGGCCAACCACGCCGTGGCTGGAATCCACACCAACGGCGGCCCCATCGGAATCAGGCTGAGCAGGAAGGTCACGATCCCCAGCACCAACGCCCCGGGTACACCGGCAATCAGGAAGCCGATCAACGCCAGAATAGCCTGAGCCGCCGCGGTGCCGATCACCCCATTGACCACTCGCTGCACGGTACCCGCCACCAGTTCGATGTAATAGCCGGCACGGTCACCGATCAGCCGCTCCAGCAGCCCATGAACAAACACCGCCAACCGTGGCCCGTCGCGGTAGAAAAAAAACACGAACACAATACTCAGCGTCAGCTCGAGAATTCCGCCGCCAATCTGCGCACTGCGTGCCAGCAACCAGTTACCGACCTGCCCCAGATAAGGCTTGATCGCCAGCATCATCGCCGCGCCTTGCTGATCGATGCTGTTCCAGATCCCCACCAACCGAGCGCCGACCAAGGGAATATCGCCCAGCCAGGTCGGCGCCTCAGGCAGTCCATCGACCTGTAAATCCTTGATGAGCGCCGTGGCATCGCGCACATGATCCGCCAGATTGAACCCCAGCCACACCAGCGGCGCCGCCACCAGCACCATCCAGCCGAGTGTCAGTACCAACGCCGCCAGGGATTCACGGCCATTGAGCCAACGGGTCAACAAACGCATCAGCGGCCAACTGGCAAACGCCAGCACCGCCCCCCAGAACAGCGCCGACCAGAACGGCGCCATCACCCAAAAGCTCGCGCCAAACAGCACCAGGAGCAGAATTTGCACCAACAGCCGATCGTTATTGGGCATGTATGATCCTGAAAAAAGTCAGACGAAAAAGTCAGTCAGCAAAGAGTAGGCGAACGCGCAGAACGCGCTCGCCCAATGAAGCTTATCGCAACAGCTCGAAGTGCAGGCCAGAGCCTTCGACGTTGCCGGTTTCCATCCGTGCCGACCGCACACCCTGGCCGATCAGCGCCTGGCGCCAGGCTTCGGCATTGGGCCCCGATACATTGACGCGCAATGTGGTGTCCAGGTTCAGGCCTCGGGAAATCAAACGCAGCCAGGTGTCATCAGGGTCGCCGTCGAGTTTGGGGAAATCAAGCTCACCGGTGCTCTTGAGCTGTCGCAGCAAGGTCGCGGAAGTTGGCAGCAAATCGCCCAATGGCGCAGCAGCGTCGAACTGTTCGACGTGCAGATAAGCCCTGCGATTGCCACGCGTGATGCTGTAAAGCGCCACCAGTGTGTTGTCTTGAGGGGCCGCCAAACGCAGCAACAAATAAGCCTGCTGATTATCGGCGCCATATAGCTTGGCGTTGCCGAAGACTTCATTGGCCCACAGGCTGCTTTCACCACAATCCCGGGCCTGGCACCAGAACAACAACTCGGCGCCCTGCTTTTGCAAGGCTTCGCGAGCGGCTGTGAAGGCATCGGTAGAGGAATGTTCCGGTGGCAATTCGTAGGTCACCGAGGTGGTTTGCCCCCGAGCAGTGACCTGACCGTCGAAACGCAGTTGGCCGCTGATCTTGCGGATCGAACCCAACGGGTAAATCCGCTCGAGCTCGACAGCCGGGCGATAGTCGACGATCTGCGCATCGGCCATACGCGGCACGATCGGCAGGTCCTGACTGCCAGGGATATCAGCGGCAAATAAAAGAGGACTGAAACAACACAGCGCCAGCAGAGTGAGTGAACGCATGGATGGACTCATCGAATCAGCATGGCCTGGGCACCCTTGATGACACTGTCGTCATCAATTCGCTCGGGCACCAGTAAACCGCGTTGTACCGCAGGACGCGCCTCCATTGTCGCCATCCAGCGCTGCAGGGCTGACAAGCCATCCACCGCGACACCAGACCATTCATGGCCACGGACCCATGGATAAGTGGCAATGTCGGCAATGCTGTACTCGCCCGCCAGAAACTCTACGGCTTGCAGACGCGTGTCGAGCACTTCATACAAGCGCCGGGTTTCATGTTGATAACGGTCGATAGCGCCTTGGAGTTTTTCCGGGAAGTAACGGAAAAACACGTTGGCCTGGCCCTGCATCGGCCCGATTCCGCCCATCTGGAACATCAGCCACTGCAATACCACCGAGCGCCCCTTGGGGTCCTGGGGCAGCAGTTTGCCGGTCATCTCGGCGAGGTAAATCAGGATCGCGCCGGACTCGAACACGGCGAAATCGCCATTGGCACGGTCGACAATCGCCGGAATCCGCCCATTGGGATTGATCTTGAGAAAGTCCGGGGACTTCTGTTCCTTTTTGTCGAAACTCAAGGCATGCACCGTGTAGGGCAGGCCGAGTTCCTCGAGCACGATAGAGACCTTGTGGCCATTCGGGGTCGCAGCGGTGTACAGATCTATCATGGTTGTCTCCCATTTCAACCCGCCCAGCCTCGACAGTTGCCGGGCGCAAGTCAAGGAACGGCGAAGAACCGATTGAAACAGTCTGCGACAAGGTCGGCACCGGGTTCGTCATTCAGGTGCAAATGATGGCCGCCAGGCAACTGTTCACGGCTAAAGGGTAGACGTTCCAGCAACTCAGGATGTTTGGCGAGCATGCCGTCAGCCGCGACCACCAGGTGTGCAGGACAACTGACACGCTGGACGAAGGCCATCGCCTGTTCCGTGGTCAGACGTAGCGGCGATGGCAGGGTCAGGCGGTTGTCGGTGCGCCAGGTATAACCGCCCGGCACCGGCATCAAGCCGCGCTGGGCCAACAGTTCGGCGGCTTCACGACTGACCGCCACCAAGCCTTTCATTCGTGCTTCGATGGCGCGATCCAGGGTGTTGTAGACCGGTTTGCGTTTTTCCCGCAGATCCAGCTGCGCTTGCAGGGCCA
The DNA here is from genome assembly GCF_000282555.1 of Pseudomonas sp. GM102. Classification (NCBI taxonomy): domain Bacteria; kingdom Pseudomonadati; phylum Pseudomonadota; class Gammaproteobacteria; order Pseudomonadales; family Pseudomonadaceae; genus Pseudomonas; species Pseudomonas sp. GM102. The sequence continues at coordinate 8,266 of NZ_AKJB01000050.1, forward strand.
TGCCCATGCGCTCGGCGGCGTTTTCGCCTTTGTCTGTAGGAGGAATGATGCCGTCGATCAAGGCCAGATGCGTGACCCGCTCCGGCAACGACCCGGCCAGCACCAGCGAGACGATCGCCCCCAGGGAATGCCCCAGCAGTGCAAAACGTTTCCACCCCAACTGCTCGGCTACTTGCAGCACATCGTGGGCGTAGTCCCACAGCGCGTAACCGGCGCCGTTCGGTCGATGCCCCGAGTGACCATGCCCGGCCATGTCCAGCGCAATGATGCGCAAGCCTTTGAGCTTGGGCGCCAGCCGGGCAAAGCTGTTGGCGTTGTCCAGCCAGCCGTGCAAGGCGATCACCGGCAAGCCGTCCTCGGGACCGAACAAGTGCGCCGCCAACTCGATATGCGGCAGGCTCAGGCGAACTTCTTCGACGACGCTGTTCATGCACAATCCTGTTGGCTGCGACCGTCCCAGCGACTGAACAGATTCTTCAGCAGCGTGGCCGTATCTTGTGGGCGTTCGAGGGGAAACATATGGCCGCCGGGCATGGTCAAGGACTCACCCAAGGGCATGCGCCCGACGGAACGGGCGTGATGACGCAGCACCACGCGGCTCTTGTGCCCGCGAACCACCGCCAGCGGCACTTTCAACTGCCGTGCACGGCCGGGGCTGGTGTGGGGCACGCCGCGGTAGATGCTGATTTCCGTGGCCGGGTCGAAACGCAGGCGCAGCTTGCCGCCGACATTGTGCAAACCATGTTGAAGATAGGCGTCGAAGCATTCCGGATCAAAGCCACGAAACAGGGTTTTATCGGCGAAATACAGGCGGGCCGCGTCCAGATCGGCGAACTCTTCCCGTCGCCCCAATGTGCGGCCGGCCGGGGTCAGGCGATCGATGAAACCGAAGCGCTTGGCGGCACGGATCACCCATTGATCGGCGCGGGTCAGCACCGGCGAATCGAGCATCACCACGCCGCGATACAGCTCAGGGCAACGCAATGCGGCGTGCAGGTGCAGCACGCCGCCAAAGGAGTGACCGACGCCCCAGACCGATTCCGGCTGCTGCTTGAGGTGATGGATCAGCTCATCCACCAGATTGTTCCAGTTGTCGTCCGCAGGAAAACGCGGGTCATGGGCGTGCTGCTCCAGATGCGTCACCTGATACTCGGGCGCCAACGCCGTGAACAACTTGCCGTAGGTCCCCGAAGGAAAGCCATTGGCGTGGGCGAAAAATATCTGTTGCGACATACCTGCAAATCCATAGCGAGAACAGAGCACGATTGTCCGCAAGCCTACTGGTATCTGCAATGACCGTAACTGCCAGGAATGATGACAGTCGTGCCGTGGCTATGTCAGTTTTAGCGAGTACCTGTTAGTTCTGACAGTTGACAGTCAAGCCTGATGACGCCGATAAGATCATTGTCGCCAAGCCACAGGCAACGCCAGTCATGACCCACGCAAACACTCCAGCTATCGAAGCTTTCGACTCTCGAGGACAAGGGGTGCGGGCCATCGCGTATCACCGTCGTGACGGTGTGACCGCTCCTGAGAGTTGCATCACCCAACAGATGCACGACATTGCCGGTCGTGCGGTGCTAAGCCGCGATCCGCGACTGTTCCTTTTACATCAAAGCACTCGGCAGACGGCCGCCAATCAAAAAAATGTGTTCAGTCTGTCGGGCGTCGTGCTCCTGTCCGAAAACAGTGACGCTGGTTGGCGCCTGGGGTTGTTCGGCGAAGATGGACAAGGTGTTGACGGGTGGGATCAGAAACTCAGCCATAGCCGCGTGGACTATGACCGGCAGCGGCGTCCCATCGCCACATTCGAGCGCGCCCACGGCGGACCGGAGAATTGCGTTGCACGTTTTTCCTACATGGATGCCAGCGCCGATGAAACCCATAACCAGCGCGGCCAATTGATTCGGCATGACGATACCGCAGGAACGCAGCACTTCGCCCAATTCAGCCTCGCCGGCACACCGCTGCAAATCAGCCGTACATTCGTCGCGGATCCACAATGGCCGATTGACTGGCCCGTGGCGGAAGCAGAGCGCGATACTTTTCTGGAAACTGAATCGGCCATTACACGCATCCGCTGTAATGCCGCAGGTGACCCCGTCAGCCAGTCCGACGCACGGGGTAACACACAGACATTTCTTCAGGATCGCGCCGCGCAAATGCGCGAGGTCAGCCTGAAACTCACCGGGCTGGCAAAACAAAAAACGCTGATCAGTGAAATCCAGTACAACGCCTTCGGCCAGATCGAGCATCAACGTGCGGGAAATGGTGTTATTTCTACCGCGACTTTTCGCCCGGAAGATGGTCGACTGGAGCACTTGAAGGCCTGCCTGCCTGGACAGCCTGCGCTGCAGGATCTGACGTACGAATACGACGCTGTGGGCAATGTCACGTGTTTGACCGACGCCGCTGAAGCGGCTCACTACCACCGCAATCAACGGATCGATCCGACCCTTCACTACCGGTACGACAGCCTTTATCGACTGATCGAAGCCCGTGGCCGACAGGTTCGCAATGCCCCCGCCGGGCCGCAATTACCCGATTTCCAGTCCGTCCCCGATCCCGGACAACTGGAAAATTACACGCGGTTCTACACCTACGACAACGCGGGAAATATGCGGGTCATGCAGCATCAGGCGGATAGCGCCAGCCGTACCGAATGTACCGCCATCGCCGGATTGAGTAATCGCAGCCTCCCCCAAAAAGCCAATGGAGAACTGCCGGAGGAGAACGAGATTGCCGCAGGCTTTGACCTGAACGGTAACCGCAAGTACCTCCAACCCAGACAAGACCTGCTATGGGACCTGCGCAATCAGTTGCGTCAGGTCGAGCAGGTAGTGCGCGAGAACGAACCTGACGACATCGAGTTTTACCTATACGACGGCAGCGGCCAGCGACAGCGCAAGATCCGCCAAGCCTACACCGGCACATTGACTCGCACGCACGAAACCCGCTACCTGCCGGGTGTGGAAATTCGCACCTCCCCCGACGAAATCCTCCATGTCATTACGGTCAAGGCCGGGCGTGGGACGGTTCAGGTCCTGCACTGGGAGAAAGAGCCCCCGTCAGGCATTTCACAGGACCAGCACCGCTACAGCTTCACCGATCATTTGAACTCCAGCACTGTCGAGCTGGATGGGGCAGCCAGAATCATCACGTGGGAAAGTTATTACCCCTATGGCGGAACCTGTTGGTGGGCCGGGCGAGACAAACAGGAAGCCAGCTACAAAACGGTTCGCTACTCAGGACAGGAGCGGGATGCTACAGGACTGTATTACTACGGCCAGCGGTACTACATGCCCTGGCAACAGCGTTGGCTGAGTGCCGATCCGGGTGGTACGGCGGACGGGTTTAACTTGTATGCGATGGTTCGCGGCAATCCGATCGGTTATATCGACAATCAAGGTCTCAACCGCACCACTGCCGTGGCGACTAATACCGCCGTCGACGGCATGGCCAGTTTTTTTGGGACAGTGACCCGAATGATCGTTTCCGTCAGCCTTTCTCAGTTGCCTCCCACGGAAACGAGCAACAACTTGCTCTTGGCAACGGCAATTGCACTGGAAAGCAGCTCTGCCGCGTACACGACAGCAGGATTGGCGGCCAATAGCCGGTACAAAAAAGCCCTGCCACTGCTGGCAGGTATAACCGCAGCTACGCTGGCTGCCGTACCAGCGTTCTACAATCGTACCGATCTCGAAGAAGGCCAGTTGAACACTGACGCCATTGATCGGATCGCCACGGTAGCTGGCAACTTTGTTCGAGAAAGTATTCAAGTCGCTGGCAACCAACAGGGCGCAAATTACCCTTGGGGGGATACCGACCTTCTCAGCCGCCTCGGATCTGTGGGGCCGACCGCTCTCGTCTATGGGGGAATAAGGGCTGCATCCAGCTATTTACAAGCCGGATTGCATTCATCCATAAGCGGCTTATTCGCCTTCCTTGCCGAAGCTGCAGACGGCGGCATCGGGACCCTGTTCCGCTCCCTTCACCCCAATACGTCCTATCAGGAAGGCTCTGGGCAAATCAGGTTTGATCGGAATTATGCTCATAACGTTTTGCATGGCAGCATAGGCAGAAACGTATCGGCGACGATCAATCGGGAGTTGACCCGCGTACTCAGACCGCTTATTTCGACACTGCCGTCTGAAATCCAGTCAGCGATACTCGGCGCCTCGGGGTTCTGGACCGAAGGTCGTGGAGTTGTCATGGCAGCGGTCAAACGAGGTTACGACGGTATCCCTGAGAGCCGAGTAACAGGCCCAGTACTCGGCGACTCCAGAAGCGAACACCCTCCGTCCAGGCGAAGCTCCATCAACAACGTGCATCAGGTCTGAAATGACCAAACACTACCGGTTTTCCAGCACTGTAATGGGCGACCTACCGTGCTGGCGGGGCCTCACCCAACGGCACCACTGCCATGGTCAGCCGCGACACGCAACTGGCCTTCCCTTCATCACTGCTCAACCGAATATCCCAGACATGCGTCGTGCGACCGATGTGAATCGCCTTGGCCACCGCCGTCACTCGCCCACTGCGCAGGCCGCGCAAATGGTTGGCGTTGATTTCCAGGCCCACGCAATAAAACTTGCTGGCGTCGATGCACAGGTAACTGGCCATCGAGCCAACGGTTTCGGCCAGCACCACCGAGGCACCGCCATGCAGCAAACCATAGGGCTGATGCGTGCGATGGTCGATGACCATACTGGCAGTCAGGGACTCGTCATCGAAGGCTTCAAAGCGAATATCCAGCACTTCGCTGATGGTATTTTTCCCGATTGCATTCAACTGCTCGACGTTGGGAATGGTGCGCCACAGACTCATCGTTACGTTCCTTTGCTGGAGTTGTTCGTGGCTCAATCCTGCCACAGCACCGCCTCACTACGCTCGCTCCATTCTTCAAAGCGCGCACCGTAAGCCGCTTCGATCATGTTGCGCTTGATCTTCAGGGTCGGTGTCAGGAAGCCGTTTTCCACCGCCCAACTGCCCTTGACCACTACCAGCCGATGCAAGCGCTCATGTCTGTCGAGGACGCCGTTGACCTCCTCCAGCAGTTTTTCCAGGCTTGAATGCAAGCCCGCCCGGGCCGATCCCTTCGCGTCCTGCTGACCGACTGCCGACAACACGCACAACCCCAGCGGTGCGCTCAGCCCATCGCCAACCACACACACTTGTTCGATCCGCGCATGCACCGCCAGGCGATTTTCAATCGGTGCGGGGGCGACGTATTTGCCTTTGCTGGTTTTGAAAATTTCCTTCAGGCGCCCGGTCAGGCGCAGGTTGCCTTCGGCGTCTTCCTCGCCCTTGTCGCCGGTGCGCAGGTAACCGTCCTCAGTGATGGCTTCGGCGGTTTTCCCAGGTTCCTTGAAATAGCCGAGCATGGTCGCGCCGCTGCGCACCAGTACTTCGCCAGACAGTTCGATGCGCACTTCGACTTCCGGGCATGGCTTGCCGATCCAGCCGGGTTTGTTCAGGCCTGGCAGGCCGATGTGGGAATAACCGCAGCTTTCGGTCATGCCGTACACCTCCAGCACATCCAGCCCCAGTTTTCGGTACCAGAGCAGCAAGGTCTGCGGCACTGGCGCCGCACCGGACAAGGCGATGCGCAAGGCATCCAGCCCCAGCCCGGCGAGGACTTTGTGCCCTACCCGTTTGCCAATGAAGGGCAAGCCGAGCAGGAAGTCGAGGCGCTTAGCCGGGATCTTGCTGTACACGCCCATCTGGAATTTGGTCCAGATTCGCGGCACGCCAAACAGCGCGGTCGGCCGGGCACGTTTTAGATCAGTGAGAAAGGTATCGAGGCTCTCGGCAAAAAATACCGTTTGCCCGGTATAAATCGACGCCAACTCGACGAACATCCGCTCGGCGACGTGGCACAGCGGCAGGTAGGACAGCAGGCGATCCGACTCATTCAGGCCAAATAACTGCGTGCCGCGAGTGGTGGCAAATCCAAGCGTGCCGAAACTGTGCATCACACCTTTGGGCTGCCCCGTGGTGCCGGAGGTGTAAATGATGGTCGCCAGCTGATCGGCGGCAGGTTTTGGGTCGTCCTGAATCGGCGAGCTGCGCTGCAGATCGGCCCAGCTGAAATCGAAGGACCCGGCCGGGCACAGCGGCAGGCTGATGGTTGGCAGATCGGACCTGACCCCGGCGGACATGCCCGGCCAGCCATCCAGCTTGCCGATGAACACCAGTGCGGCTTCGGAATGATCGAGCACCTGGGCCACGGAATCGGCGGTCAGATTGGGATAAAGCGGCACCGAGACATGTCCGGCCATCCAGATCGCCAGGTCGGCGATGATCCAGTGGGCGCAGTTTTTCGAGATCAGCGCGATGTGGCTGCCTTGTGGCAACTCGCGAGCCCGCAGCCAGTGAGCGGCGCAGCGCGCCTGATGGCCGACGTCGGCCCAAGTCAACGTTTCGACCTGGCCGCCCCCCGTCGGCTGAACCAGAAAGCGCTGGCGGGGATGACGGGTTTCACGCTCGTAGAAGGCGTCCAATGGCAAACGGAAAGCAGCAGACATGCGACTTGCTCCATTATTTTTTGTCTGGAGCAAGCGTAGTCAACCAAGCAAGTGCTTGGTTGACTATTTCACACAAAAACCAAGAACAAATACGGAACGCCACCGCCCCTGTAGGAGCGAGGCTTGCCCGCGAAGGGGTCTTCGAAAACGCTAAAAGCTTCGCGGGCAAGCCTCGCTCCTACAAGAGCAGAAACAAACCACAGCTAAAACAGAAGCAGATTAGGGGTGCTTGATGCCGTTGAGCTTCATCGACCCGATCAACAGTTCATTATTCTCCAGCTCAGCCAGGCCGGCGGTGCTGACTTTTTCCGGTGGATGGCCGGCGCCATGCTGCAGATAGCTCAGCAAGTTGCCCACCAGCGGATTGTGACTGACCAGCAGCACATCACTCACCGATACAAGCTGCTCCGCCACCTTGTCCGGATCGGTATCCGGGGTCAGCCAGTCGACGGTGCGGATCTCCGGCGCGAAATTGAGCGCCGCACGCACAATTTCTGCCGTCTCCTGCGCTCGCTGATAAGGACTGGCATAAATGGCGGTGAGTGGTTTGCCCATCAAATAGGCGGCAGCACGCAACACCTCTTCACGGCCATGGGCGGTCAATGTCCGCTCGGAGTCGGGACGAGTACCGTGAGGCTCGGCTTCACCATGACGCAATACCCAGAGTTTCATAGCTTCGGTTCCTCATCTCGGGCCGGATGCGGTGCTGGCGCCACAACGTGCGGGGCTTCACCTTCCGGTGTACGCGGCGTCGGCCAGTCGGCGAACGGCCAGGGCTTCTGGTCGCTGTGAAAGCTGCCGAAACGACCGATCTGCGCCAGAAACTGGCTCAGACTGTCGCCGAAGTTCATCAAGCTGGCGCTCGGCGCGCCATAAATCAAACGATAGATCAGCTGCATAAACACCACCGCACCGAGGATCAATTGCGCCACTTGCCATACCAGCACATAAACAATCATCCACAGCACCCGCAGCAGGATGGATTCGTACTTGGCTTCTACCTTCGGATCATTCATGTTTCGCTCCCTGCCCTGTAGATGGGGTATTTAGTTGAAACCGCTGATGGAGATAAAATCGACGTCGGTTTTAGGCTCGGCACGCATCAGTAGACCGATGACCTGCTCCAGCGTGCGCCCTTCGAAGAGGATGGCATGCAATCCGGCGACCAGCGGCATATACACGCCTGCTTCCTGCGCCTTGGCCTTGAGTACCTTCAGGGTGTTCACGCCTTCGGCGACTTCGCCAAGACGCGTCACCGCCTCCTCAAGGCTCAACCCCTGACCGAGGGCAAACCCGACCTGATAATTCCGGCTTTTGGGCGACGAGCACGTCACGATCAAGTCGCCCACGCCCGCCAGCCCAAGGAACGTCATCGGGTTGGCACCCTGATTCACCGCGAAGCGGGTCATTTCCGCCAATGCCCGGGTGATCAGCATGCTCTTGGTGTTTTCACCCATGCCCAACGCCACTGCCATGCCGGCGATGATCGCGTAAACGTTTTTCAACGCCCCGCCCAACTCCACGCCATAGCGGTCGGCGCTGGCGTACACACGAAAGGTCTTGCCGTGCAGCGCTTCCTGAACCTGTTGGCAAAGCGCTTCGTCTTCGCTGGCGACCACCGTGGCGGTCAGCGCGTGCTCGGCGATTTCACGGGCCAGATTCGGGCCCGACAGCACGCCGATGCGCGCTTGTGGGGCGATTTCCTCGAGGATCTCGCTCATCAGCTTGAACGTATGGGCTTCGATGCCTTTAGTCAGGCTCACCAGCAGTTTGCCGCTCAAACGTTCGGCGTGAGGGACCAATACCGAGCGCAGCGCGCTGGACGGCAGCGCGACAAAACACAGGTCGCAGGCCTCCAGGGTGGCTTGCAGGTCCGTGACCGCTTCCACTGCCGGAAGAATCTTGATGCCTTTGAGGTAACGCGGGTTCTCACGATTGACCCGAATGGCCTCGGCCTGTTCCGGGTCGCGCATCCACAGCCGGACCTGATGCCCATTCTCGGCCAACAGATTAGCCACGGCGGTACCAAAACTTCCGCCTCCCAGGACCGCAATTGGGCGCTGTTCAGTCATATGCAATCCGTTAATCCATACCAGTGGCGATGCCGGCATTATACGGAGCGGCCCGGTCGCGGCCAGCCCCAGCATCATTTACCGACACTTGTAGGAAGAAGACCAAGAAAACCGAGGAAAATGCCCATAACGTGACTGGAAAAGTCTTTGCGCTCGGTTAACATGCGCGCCAACTAATCGCTATCAAGGCCGTGCCGTGTCTTTTGGCTTTCCCCGCCCTCGCTCGTCGCTGGTATTGGCGCTGATCTTCAGCTCGCCATTGCTGGCCGACGACCTGTTCCTCGACAATGATCCGTTGCCACAAGTGCTGACGGCGACACGCCTGAAGCAGTCGCCTGCGGCCGTGCCGGGGAGCATGACGGTGATCGACAGCGAACTGATCAATGCCAGCGGCGCGCGGGACATCAGCGAGTTGCTGCGGCTGGTGCCGGGAATGATGGTCGGTAATATCAGTGGCAATCAGGCGGCAGTGAACTATCACGGCACCAATGCCAGCGAAGCGCGGCGCATGCAGGTGTTGATCGACGGCCGCTCGGTGTACCGCGCCGGCCTGGCCACAGTGGACTGGAGTGATATTCCGGTGGCCATGGAAGACATCGAGCGCATCGAGGTTTTCCGTGGCCCGAACACTGTCAGCTACGGCGCCAACGCGCTGATGGCGGTGGTCAATATCATCACCCGCAAACCGGCCGACAGCCACGGCACGCGGCTGAAAGTCACCCGTGGCCAGCGCGGTATCAACGACTTCTATGCCAGCCAGGGCATGGGCTGGGACAACGGCGACTTGCGCCTGTCGCTGTCCGGCCAACAAGACGATGGCTTCGACTCGAACCGCACCGGTGCCGATTACCGCGACAGCCGTCGCTTGAACCGCTTCAGCCTCGCCGTCAGCCAGACGCTCAATGAAAACCAGAGCATCGACTGGCAACTGAATGCCAAGGACGGGACCAACCAGCGGCCCTATACCTATCGTCCAGTATTTTCAGGCATTACCGCCGCAGGGAACAATTCCGATGTCATCGCCAAGGACTATGCCGGCTCGCTGCGCTGGAATCTGGACATCAATCCCGATCACAGCCTTTATATTCAAGGCTCGGCACAACACTGGGATCGCCAGCAAACCTGGCGAGCCTGCGATGCCGAGGTCTCGTTCAGCCCGGAACTGACCCAACTTTGGCAGCTCAATCCCAATTACACCGAACGTCTGGCGCGCAACATCGCACGTTTCGCCGGCCTCGGCGCGCCCTCCGGCACAGCGGCGGAACAAGCCCTGGCCAATCAGGTTCTGACGCAATGGCGAAACGGCGCCAGCAAAACGCTGTGCGGCGACATTGACCAGAGCGCCCGGGAATCACGCTATGACCTCGAACTACAAGACACGCTCAGCCTGTCCGACAGTCTGCGGCTGGTCAGTGGCATGAACTATCGTTACGACCGGGCCAATTCCGAGACCTACTTCAATGGCACGCTCGACGACACCACCTGGCGGGCGTTCGGCCAACTCGAGTGGCGCGCCACCGAACACTGGTTGTTGCAGGGCGGTGCGATGTACGAAGACACGCAATTGACCGGCAACTCGCTGACCCCGCGGGTAGCGGTCAATTACCTGATCAACCCGCGCCACGGCTTGCGCGCGGTGTATTCGGAAGCCATCCGCTCGCCGGACATGTTCGAGAACAACGTGAACTGGAGTTATCAGGTGACCAACCTGAAGCCCAGTGCCTACGGCCAGTCCAGCGCCCGCTATTTCGTCAAGACCCGTGGCCCGGGTGACCTCGAACAGGAACGCATGCGCTCCCGGGAATTGGGCTACAACGGCTACTTCGCAGAGTGGGGGCTGGCGGTCGACGTGAAGCTGTTCTACGACGAAATCACCGGCATGATCAGCGAACCACTGCGCAACAATCAGTACATCGCCAGCAACTCGAACAGCTCGCGCTTCACTGGAACTGAAACCCAGCTGGATTGGCGCATCAGCAGCGCCGATCGTCTGCGCCTGACTTATGCCTATGTCGATGCCGAAGCCAGCAACCCGCTGGATGCACAACAGACTGCGCGCAACAGCGGCTCCGCCGGTTGGCTACACAGCTGGGGCCAGGGCTGGAACAGCGCGCTCTTCTACTATGGTGCCGATGCCCTCAACGGTTATCGTTTCGAACGGGTCGACACCCGCATCGCCAAACGCATCGGTTTGGGCAGGGCCAATCTGGAGCTGGCCGGGGTCCTCCAGCAACGGCTCGACAATCAGCCCACCACCTTCGTCGACAACAACTACGACGATCGCCGGGTACTCTACTTCAGCGCGGAGCTGGAGTTCTAAGATGCAGCATCGCCCGTCACCGAAGACGCCAACCCTTGGCCGCCTGCTGGCCGGGTTGTGCCTGGTGTTTATCGGGCTGCTGTGCAATCTGCCGGCAGGGGCCGCCGACATTCTGCTGACCAGTGCCGAGGACAGTCCCGGCGTGGAGTCTTTCGTTCAGGCCCTCAGCGAGTTGCGCCCCACCGACAGCGTGCGCTTCCAGCCTCTCGCCAGCCTGCCGGCGCCAGGCCAACTGCCCGTCGACACCCGCCTGGTGCTGCTCGACTTGCCCAGCCTCGACTGGCGCCTGCAAGACACTCAGGGCCCCGCAACGCTGGTGCTGCGCATCAGCCGCCTGCAAGCCCGCCAACGCTTGGGCAATGAAATGCCCTCGCACCTCAGCCTGCTCTGGAGCGATCCGCCACTGGACCGACAGTTGCGCCTGACCCGAGTGCTCCTGCCTGAGGCCCGGCGGGTCGGCGTGCTTTTCGACAGCCACAGCGAATTCTTGTTGAAGGAACTGCGTCAGGCCGCCCTGCCCCTGGGCCTTGAAGTGGTCACCGAGCGTTGGGATAACACCAATGACAGCCGCCCCTTGCAGGCCCTGCTGAAGACCAGTGATGTGCTGCTGGGCCTGGACGACCCTGATCTGTACAACCCGAAAACCGTGAAAAACCTGCTGCTCAGCAGCTATGCGCGGCAACTGGCCCTGATCGGTCCCAACGCAGCCTTTGTCAGGGCCGGTAGCCTGGCCAGTACTTACAGTGACCAGAACGACTGGCTGAAAATTCTCGACGAGCTGCTCGACCGCCCCTCGAGCACCTGGCCGCGCGCCCTTTATCCGCAGCACTTCAAGGTCTTGAGCAACCCGCAAGTGGCTCGTTCACTCAGTATTGAACCGATGAATGAAGCCTCTGTCGCAACACAGCTGGTCGAAGGAGAACACCGCCCATGACCTTCCGTCGCGGTTGGGACATCAATACCCGCACCCAGATCATCAGCCTCGGCCCGGCCCTGCTGCTGACGTTGCTGCTGATCAGTTTTTTCACCTTCGTGCGAATCCAGGACCTGCGTCAGGAACTCAATCACACCGGTCAACTGATCGCCAATCAACTGGCGCCGGCCACCGAATACGGGGTGATCTCGGGCAACAACGAGGTGCTCGAAAGTTTGCTCAAGGCCACCCTGGCCACGCCCAACGTACGCTTTCTGGAAGTACAGGACAGAGCCAACCGGATTCTGGTGTACGTCGAGCAACCGTCGGAAGCCCACAACCGCTCGCATCAGGTCGAAGTGTTCCAGGCACCGGTGCGCCTGCAACGCATCGCGCTCCACAATGACTTTTTTCAGAACAGCCGGAGCGCCGCCAGTGCGCCTGGCGAGGATTATCTGGGCCGGGTGATCGTCGGCCTGTCCAATGACGCCTTCAACCAGCGCCAGCAGGAAATCCTCTTCAAGGCCGGGATCCTGGCCTTGTTCGCTCTGCTGTTTACGTTTCTGCTGGCTCGGCGGCTGGCAGGCAGCCTGTCGCAACCGATCCACGACATCGGTAACGCCGTCAAGGCGATCCAGAAAGGCGACTACAAAACGCCCCTGCCGATTGTCGACGACACTGAACTGGGCGCCCTGTCGCAGCACATCAACAACCTTGCCCAAGGCCTTGAGCAAGCCAGTCGCGAACAGCATCAGGCCATGGCGCAATTGATCCAGACCCGCGAGGAAGCGGAAAAAGCCAACAACGCCAAATCCGATTTCCTCGCGATGATGAGTCACGAATTGCGCACGCCGATGAATGGCGTGCTGGGCATGCTGCAACTGCTGGAAACCACCGAGATGACCGAGGAACAGATCGAGTACGCGGCGCTGGCCTCCGAATCCACTGAACACCTGCTCAAAGTGATTAACGACATTCTCGATTTCTCGCGCATCGAGCGTTCGGAACTGGAGCTGGAGCACATCCCGTTCAACCTCGCAGACCTGATCGGCAGTTGCGCCCAGTCGTTCCAGCACAGCGCGGCGCAACGCGGGCTAAAACTGCAACTGCGGATACCCGAAGACATGCGCGTCCTGCAGGTTCAGGGCGATCCGACGCGGATCCGGCAGATTCTGGTCAATCTGGTCGGCAACGCGCTGAAATTCACCGAACGGGGCAGCGTCACGATCGAACCGCAGTGGCAGTCCCTGGATCACGAACTGCTGTGGTTCACCTGCTCCGTGCGCGACAGCGGGATCGGTATCCCGCACGAAAGCCTGGAGTTAATGTTCAATGCGTTCCAGCAGGCTGACAGTTCTATTTCAAGACGTTACGGCGGCACCGGACTGGGGCTGCCGATTGCCCGCACTCTGGCTGAGCGGATGGGCGGCACCTTGCGTGCTCAGAGCGAAGAAGGCGTTGGCTCGGTGTTCACCCTGGAAATCCCTTTGGCTCTGTACAAGCAGCCACTGCCAGTGCTGACACCGCGAGGACATACCGGCAATGACCACGGCGAAGGTCGCGATGTGCTGCTGGTGGAGGACAACGCGGTCAATCGCACCGTTGTCGAAGCAATGTTGCGCAGTCTGGGCTTTACTGTCAGCGTCGTCACCGATGGTGCTCAAGCGGTGCGCAGCGCCGAGAGCCGGACTTTCGACGCGATTCTGATGGACTGCCGACTGCCGGTCATCGACGGCTACGAGGCCACCCGACAGATTCGCCAACTGCCCGGCTGTGCTGACGTGCCGATCATCGCCCTGACGGCCAATGCCTTGCAGGGCGACCGGGAAACCTGTTTATCGGCGGGAATGAACGATTACCTGGCCAAGCCCTTCAAACGCACTGATCTGCAGCAGATTCTGCAGCGTTGGGTGCAGTAGTACAGGCCTTTCGGCTATCTGCGACTGGCGTGAATGACGAAAGTGCGGCAGTCTTAAGCACCCGAACAGGCCCGAAAAGGGGCTTGAATAATAATTTCAGTGCACAAGTGTACATTCATGTCCTTGGTGCTGTGACTTTCACCACAACGCAATAGTCTATGAGTAGGCTGCTGACTCGAGGCATGAACGCTTCGATCGGCCGGGAAGATTCGCCCCACCCTGCCGCATGGACTATTGAGGAGCTCGCATGACCAAACAAAACGCCTTTACTCGGGAAGACCTGCTGCGCTGCAGTCGTGGTGAGTTGTTCGGCCCAGGTAACGCGCAACTGCCCGCCCCGAACATGCTGATGGTCGATCGCATCACCCATATCAGCGAAGAGGGTGGCAAGTACGGCAAAGGTGAATTGGTCGCCGAGCTGGATATCACTCCAGACCTGTGGTTCTTCGCCTGCCACTTCGAAGGTGATCCGGTAATGCCGGGCTGCCTGGGCCTTGACGCCATGTGGCAACTGGTCGGTTTCTTCCTCGGCTGGCAAGGCTTGCCGGGCCGCGGACGCGCCCTGGGTTCGGGCGAAGTGAAATTCTTTGGCCAGGTACTGCCGACCGCCAAGAAAGTCACCTATAACATTCATATCAAACGCGTCCTGAAGGGCAAGCTGAACATGGCCATTGCCGATGGTTCGGTGACCGTCGACGGCCGCGAAATCTATACCGCCGAAGGCCTTCGGGTCGGCGTTTTCACCTCCACTGACAACTTCTAAGGGTTATCCGCATGCGCCGCGTCGTTATCACTGGTCTGGGCATCGTTTCGTGCCTGGGCAATGACAAAGAGACCGTCTCCGCTAACCTGCGTGCAAGCCGCCCTGGCATCCGGTTCAACCCGGAATATGCTGAAATGGGTCTGCGTAGCCAGGTTTCCGGCTCCATTGACCTTCCCCTCGAAGAGCTGATCGATCGCAAGATTTTTCGCTTCGTCGGCCACGCGGCGGCTTACGCCTATCTGGCCATGAAAGATGCCATCGCAGACTCCGGCCTGACCGAAGAGCAGGTTTCCAACGTGCGTACCGGCCTGATCGCCGGTTCCGGTGGCGCGTCGACCTTGAACCAGATGGAAGCGCTGGACATCCTGCGCGAGAAAGGCGTCAAACGCGTAGGCCCGTACCGCGTCACGCGGACCATGGGCAGCACCGTTTCGGCTTGCCTGGCCACACCGTTCAAGATCAAGGGTGTGAACTACTCGATCTCCTCCGCGTGCGCCACCAGTGCTCACTGCATCGGTAACGCTGTGGAGCAGATCCAGTTGGGCAAGCAGGACATCGTGTTCGCCGGTGGCGGTGAAGAAGAACACTGGAGCCAATCGTTCCTGTTCGACGCCATGGGCGCACTGTCCAGCCAGTACAACGAAACCCCGGAAAAAGCTTCCCGTGCCTACGACGCCAAGCGTGACGGTTTCGTCATCGCCGGCGGTGGCGGCATGGTCGTGGTCGAAGAGCTGGAACACGCTCTGGCCCGCGGCGCGAAGATCTACGCGGAAATCGTTGGCTACGGCGCGACCTCCGACGGCTACGACATGGTCGCCCCAAGCGGCGAAGGCGCCATCCGCTGCATGCAGATGGCCATGGCCACCGTCGACACTCCGATCGACTACCTGAACACCCACGGCACCTCGACTCCGGTCGGCGACGTCATGGAAATGAAAGGTGTGCGTGAAGTGTTCGGCGACAAGGCTCCAACCATCAGCTCCACCAAGAGCCTGTCGGGTCACTCTCTGGGCGCCGCCGGCGTTCACGAAGCGATCTACTGCCTGCTGATGATGGAAGGCAACTTCATGGCCGGTTCCGCCAACATCGACGAACTGGACCCGGAAGTGGCAGACATGCCAATCCTGACCAAGACTCGCGAAGACGCCACCATCAACACCGTGATGAGCAACAGCTTCGGCTTCGGTGGCACCAACGCCACGCTGGTACTGAAGCGCTGGCAGGGTAAGTAATACCCTGTCGATTCGCCGTAAATAAAAACGCCCCGACTGGTTCGGGGCGTTTTTTTGTGCCTGTAAATAATGTTCATGATGCGTGGATTGCTCTTGTAGGAGCCAGGCTTGCCGGCGAAGGCGTATTCAAGGACGCTTTCGCCGGCAAGCCTGGCTCCTACAGGTGCAAGCTGCGTTTTCTGCCTTTTGAACATGAAACATTTGTCATGAAACTCAACAGCCTGCGACTGAATGTCGCGTATTTCGCGGGCTGCAGGACTTTTGCCGATTTTGCAAAAATGGGTTGCCGAACTCTGCCGTTTACTTAGCCAGCTAACAAAATATATAACGGAGGCCTGCACACGCCTTGCTGCAGATAACAGAGATTGGAGCTAGCAGATGACTGTAAAAGTAACTGAACGCGACGATTCACATATGTCCCATGAAGGCATCGCCGCCGGTATCCGCATCTGGGATGTACATCAACAAGACCTGTTGGTCGGGATGTTCCACTCCGAGACCGAAGCCCACCAGTACAAGGCCGAACTGGAAATACTGGAGCAGCAACGCGAAGCGCGTTCTGCATAATGACCGCATTGAAAACGACAAACCCCTGAACCAGTGAGAAACTGTGGCGAGGCTTGCTCCCGCTTGAGTGCGTAGCACTCACAAAAATCGGCAATTGCTGCCAGATTTTCAGGGCCGCTACGCAGCCCAACGCGAGCAAGCTCGCTCGCCACAAAGGTTTACCACATCAGATCATCAGGAATCTGATAGGCCGCGTACGGATCGTCTTCGGCGCTGACTTCTTCTGTCTTCACATTCAGCTGCACGATGCGCTGTGGATCGCGCTCCTGAATCTTCAGGGCCGCTTCACGAGGGATCACTTCGTAACCGCCAGCGTGATGCACGATCGCCAGCGAGCCGCTGCTGAGCTTGTTGCGCATCAGCGTGTTGACGGAGATGCGCTTGACCTTCTTGTCGTCGACGAAGTTGTAGTAGTCCTCGGTGGTCAGCTTGGGCAGGCGCGAGACTTCGATCAATTGCTTGACCTGGGCGGCACGGGCCTTCGCTTCGGCCTTCTCCTGCTGCTGGCGGTTCAGCTCCTGGTCGCGCTTGACCTTCTCGGCCATGGCTTCCTGAGCGGCACGCTGCTGGGAGTCATCGAGTTCAATCTGACCTTTATGGGCCAGACGTTGCTGCTTCTGCTTCTCTTTGCCGACCTGTTTGGCCTGCTTTTGATTGACCAGCCCTGCTTTGAGCAACTGGTCGCGAAGGGAAATGCTCATGGTGCTTATTTCTCACTTAGGCAACTGCTCAACCGCAGCTGGGCAAATTCTTTTCCTGACGTTTGGCTTCGCCCCACAAGGCGTCCAACTCTTCGAGGGTGCAATCTTCTATGGGACGGTGGGTGTCGCGCAATGCCTGTTCGATAAATCGGAAGCGTCTTTCAAACTTTGAGTTCGCGCCGCGCAGTGCGGTTTCCGGATCGACCTTGAGGTGCCGAGCCAGATTGACCACGGAAAACAGCAGGTCGCCGACTTCATCGGCAATCGCTGCCGAGTCATTGTCGGCCATGGCTTCGAGCACTTCATCGAGCTCTTCGCGAACCTTGTCGAGCACTGGCAAGGCGTCCGGCCAGTCAAAACCGACCTGCCCTGCGCGCTTCTGCAGTTTTGCCGAACGGGACAGCGCCGGCAACGCGGCAGGCACGTCGTCGAGCAAGGACAACTGCTCTGGTGCCGAAGACTTCTCGGCACGCTCTTCAGCCTTGATCTCTTCCCAGCGTTGCTTGACCTGCTCTTCATTCAGACGCGGGATGTCCAGCGGCGCATACAGATCACCGGTGGGGAACACGTGAGGATGACGGCGGATCAGTTTGCGCGTGATGCTATCGACCACGCCATCGAACTCGAAGCGCCCTTCTTCCCGGGCCAGTTGGCTGTAATACACCACCTGGAACAACAAGTCGCCCAACTCCCCCTGCAAATGATCGAAGTCCCCGCGCTCGATCGCATCGGCGACTTCGTAGGCTTCTTCCAGGGTGTGCGGGACGATGGTCGCGTAGGTTTGCTTGATGTCCCACGGGCAGCCGTACTGCGGGTCGCGCAGACGGTTCATCAGGTGCAGCAAGTCTTCAAGTGAATACATCTTCCAATCTCTACACACTTCACTTGTAGGAGCGAGGCTTGCCCGCGAAGGCGGCATACCTGACACACCGCCTTCGCGGGCAAGCCTCGCTCCTACAGGTGTTACCATCCATTTCCGTGCAGGTCTCTCACGGCGTGCGGTTACGGCGGGTTTCGATGATGTTCGGCAACTGGGAAATCCGCCCCAGCAACCGCCCCAGTGCATCCAGCCCCGGAATCTCGATGGTCAGGGACATCAATGCCGTGTTGTCCTCTTTGTTCGAACGGGTGTTGACCGCCAGCACGTTGATCCGCTCGTTGAGCAGCACCTGCGACACGTCACGCAGCAGACCGGAGCGGTCGTAGGCGCGAATGATGATGTCCACCGGATAGGTGAGCACCGGCACCGGGCCCCAGCTGACCTGGATGATCCGCTCCGGCTCGCGCCCGGCCAGTTGCAGCACCGAGGCGCAGTCCTGACGGTGGATGCTCACACCACGGCCCTGGGTGATGTAACCGACGATCGCATCCCCCGGCAGCGGCTGGCAGCAGCCGGCCATCTGGGTCATCAGGTTGCCGACGCCCTGGATCTGAATGTCACCACGCTTGCCCGGTTTGTAGCCGGTGGCTTTGCGCGGGATCAGTTCCAGCTGTTCGTTGCCGCGTTCCGGCTCGACCAGTTGCTGCGCCAGATTCACCAATTGCGCCAGGCGCAAATCGCCTGCGCCCAATGCAGCGAACATGTCCTCGGCGGTCTTCATGTTGGCCTTCTCGGCCAGCTTGTCGAAGTCCACTTGCGGCAGGCCGAGGCGATTGAGTTCGCGCTCGAGCAAGGTTTTACCGGCCGCGACGTTCTGATCGCGGGCCTGCAATTTGAACCAGTGAACGATTTTCGCCCGCGCCCGCGAGGTGGTGATGTAACCCAGGTTCGGGTTCAGCCAGTCGCGGCTCGGCGTGCCGTGCTTACTGGTGATGATCTCGACCTGTTCACCGGTTTGCAGGCTGTAGTTGAGCGGTACGATCCGCCCGTTGATCTTGGCGCCGCGGCAGTTGTGACCGATTTCGGTGTGCACGCGGTAGGCGAAGTCCAGCGGTGTCGCGCCCTTCGGCAAGTCGATGGCGTGACCGTCCGGGGTAAAGATGTAGACCCGATCCGGCTCGATATCGACCCGCAGTTGCTCAGCCAGACCGCCGATGTCACCCAGCTCTTCGTGCCACTCGAGAACCTGACGCAGCCAGGAGATTTTCTCTTCGTAGTGGTTCGAACCGGACTTGACGTCGGTGCCCTTGTACTTCCAGTGCGCGCACACGCCCAGCTCGGCTTCTTCGTGCATCGCATGGGTGCGAATCTGCACTTCCAGCACCTTGCCTTCAGGGCCGATTACCGCGGTGTGCAGCGAGCGGTAGCCGTTCTCTTTCGGGTTGGCGATGTAGTCGTCGAACTCTTTCGGGATGTGCCGCCACAGGGTGTGGACGATGCCGAGCGCGGTGTAGCAGTCGCGCATTTCCGGCACCAGCACGCGAACGGCGCGCACGTCGTAGATCTGGCTGAACTCCAGCCCTTTGCGCTGCATTTTGCGCCAGATCGAATAGATGTGTTTGGCCCGACCGCTGATGTCGGCATCGACGCCGGTGGCCTGCAACTCGTCTTTGAGTTGGGTCATCACGTCGGCGATAAAGCGCTCGCGATCCAGCCGTCGCTCGTGGAGCAACTTGGCGATCTGCTTGTACTGGTCGGGCTCAAGATAGCGGAAGGACAAGTCCTCCAGCTCCCACTTGATATGACCGATACCGAGGCGATGGGCGAGCGGCGCGTAAATGTCGAAGACTTCACGGGCCACGCGGTTGCGCTTCTCGTCGTCGGCGGTTTTCACCGCGCGGATCGCGCAGGTGCGCTCAGCCAGTTTGATCAGCGCGACGCGCACGTCGTCGACCATGGCCACCAGCATCTTGCGCAGGTTTTCCACCTGGCCCTGAGTGCCCAGCACCAGCGATTGACGCGGGCTCAGGCTCGCGCTGATCGCCGCCATGCGCAACACGCCGTCGATGAGTTTGGCGACCACCGGACCGAAACGCTGGCTGACTGTCGGCAACTGGATCTGGCCTTCGCGCACGCCGCGGTACAGCACGGCTGCGACCAACGAATCCTGGTCGAGTTTGAGGTCGGCGAGAATCTCGGCGATCTCAAGGCCCGTGCGGAAACTCGAGGTCCCTTCGGACCACAGATTCTTCGCCGCATTGGCTTGTTGTTCGGCCTGGCGAGCGAACTCGCAGGCTTCCTTCAAGGCTTCGCGATCCAGTGCCGCATCGACACTGACCGCATGATCGAGCCAAGCCTCGAGATTGATACTGCCGTCGGTGTTGATCGGCTGGTGTGCTCTCACCTGTACCATCTTGCTTTACCTTCCCTACGACGCAGATTCAATGCGTCAAATCGCTGACCCTTGCTGCCCGTGTGCACTCGCGGGGCTAAGACGAATGCGCTTTGCACGAGCGGGTCAGTCGGACCAGACGAGCCGTCCTAGCTCGCTTCAAATAACGCCATGGCCTCGACATGTGCCGTCTGAGGAAACATATCGAGAATCCCGGCACGTTTTAACCGGTAGCCCTGCTTGATCAATTCGACCGTGTCGCGCGCCAGCGTTGCCGGGTTGCACGACACATACACCAATCGTTTGGCGCCCAGGGACGCAATCTTGCGCACCACCTCGAAAGCACCGTCGCGAGGTGGGTCCAAGAGTACCGCACAAAAGCCTTCATCGGCCCATTCGGCATCGGCCAAAGGCTGGGATAAATCGGCCTGAAAAAACTTCGCGTTATGCAGATTATTGCTGACAGCATTCGCGGCGGCACGCTCGACCATCGCCTGCACGCCCTCCACCGCCACCACTTCACGAACCGCTTTGGCCAGCGGCAAGGCAAAGTTGCCCAACCCACAAAACAGATCCAGAACCCGCTCATCAGGATTCGGCGCCAACCACGCCAACGCCTGGGCAACCATCGCTTCGTTGACCCCGGCATTGACCTGAATGAAATCTCCCGGCCGATACGCCAGGTTCAAGTCCCACTGTTCAAGACGATAACCCAGCGACTGATCGGCCTCGACCGGTTGCGGCTCACCATCGCCATGCAGCCACAACTGGGCTTCATGGAACGCGCAGAATTCCTTGAGGATGGTCATGTCGGCCTCGGACAACGGCGCCATGTGCCGCAGCAATACCGCCAGTGACGAACCGCTGAACAACTCCACATGCCCCAGCGCCTGAGGTTTGCTCAAGCGCCGCAGCATCTCCGGCAAGCGGCTCATGATCGGCTGCAAGGGCTGTACCAGCACCGGGCATTCGTTGATGGCGACGATGTCCTGACTGCCGGCAGCGCGGAAGCCGACTTCGAGTTTTTTCGCTTTCATGTCCCAACGCACCGCCACTCGGGCGCGACGACGGTAGCCGAATTCCGGACCGCTCAACGGCGCTGCCCACTCATCAGGTTCGACACCGGCAACCCGCGACAATTGCTCGGCGAGCATGCGCTGTTTCAGGGCGAGTTGTTCATCGTGGGGCAGATGCTGCACGCTGCAACCGCCGCAGCGAGCGGCATGAGCGCACGGCGCCGGACGGCGCAATTCATTGGCCTGGAACACGCGCTCGGTGCGCGCCTCGACCACTTTGCCGTGGGCACCCAAGACCCGCGCCTCTACATCTTCACCGGCCAATGCGCCGATGACGAACCAGGTGCGACCTTCGAAAAACGCGATACCGCGACCGTCATTGGCCAGACGCTCAATCGTCAAGCGCTGCTTTTTGCCGGTCGGGACTTGCGGGGCCTTGCTGCCGCCCGTGGGCTGGAAGCGCAGGCCTCTCTCTTGCTTGGCCATCAGTTGGGCGCGTCGAAAATGCCGGTCGACAGGTAACGGTCGCCACGGTCGCAGATGATCGCGACGATCACCGCGTTTTCAACTTCCTTGGACAGACGCAGCATCGCCGCCACGGCACCGCCCGAGGACACGCCGCAGAAGATGCCTTCTTCGCGCGCCAGACGACGGGTCACGTCTTCGGCTTCGCTTTGCGCCATGTCGACGATCCGGTCCACGCGCTCGGCCTGGTAGATCTTCGGCAGGTATTCCTGCGGCCAGCGACGGATGCCCGGAATCGCCGAGCCTTCCATCGGTTGCAGGCCGATGATCTGCACGTTGTCGTTCTGCTCTTTCAAGTAGCGCGAAACGCCCATGATGGTGCCGGTGGTGCCCATCGAGCTGACGAAATGAGTGATGGTGCCTTCGGTCTGGCGCCAGATTTCCGGACCGGTGGTGGTGTAGTGCGCCTCGGGGTTGTCACCGTTGGCGAACTGATCCAGCACCTTGCCACGGCCTTCGGCTTCCATTCGCTGGGCGAGGTCGCGAGCGCCTTCCATGCCTTCTTCCTGGCTGACCAGAATCAGCTCGGCGCCATAAGCCGTCATGGCGGCTTTACGCTCGGCGCTGGAGTTGTCCGGCATGATCAGGATCATCTTGTAACCCTTGATCGCGGCAGCCATGGCCAGGGCGATCCCGGTGTTGCCCGATGTCGCTTCGATCAGCGTATCGCCGGCGTGGATCTGCCCGCGCAATTCGGCGCGGGTGATCATCGACAGCGCCGGACGGTCCTTGACCGAACCCGCCGGGTTATTCCCTTCGAGCTTGAGCAAAAGGGTGTTGCTGGTGGCGCCAGGCAGGCGCTGCAAACGGACCAGCGGAGTGTTGCCGACGCAATCGGCGATGGTTGGGTACTGCAAGGTCATGGCGTATTCGCAATCCAGACTGCGGGGGCGCCTATCATACCGGCAAACGTGCGCAGGCCATATCACGCAAAGTAAGGGGCTTATGGCGAATGGGAATAAGAAGGAGATTACCCGCTCTTCTCCTGCTCAAAATCCAGCGCATAAAACTCATGCAATTTAGCCTGCAACAACTGCTTGTCCGGCAGGCGAGTCTGGTATTCGGCAATTAACGCTGGCGACAGGCTACGGTTAAGGGCGTACTCGACCACCTCGTCATCCTTGCTGGCACAAAGCAACACACCAATGGCAGGGTTTTCGTGGGGTTTGCGCTCATTGCGATCCAGCGCTTCCAGATAGAAATCCAGCTTGCCCAAATACTCCGGCTCAAACCGACCGACCTTGAGCTCAATGGCTACCAGACAGTTGAGCCCACGGTGGAAGAACAGCAGATCCAGGGCGAAATCACGCCCGCCGACTTGCAGCGGGTATTGGGAGCCGACAAAACAGAAATCACGACCCAGTTCGATCAGAAACTCCTTGAGACGCGCCAGCAGCCCCTTATGCAAATCGGTTTCGGCATGGCCGCCGGGCAGGTCGAGAAACTCGACCATGTAGGCATCGCGGAAAATCTCAAGCGCCGCAGGGTGAGTATGTCTTAGCACTGCGGAGGTTTTTGCCGGTTGGGTCACGCTACGCTCGAACAGCGCAGTTTTGAACTGACGCTCCAGCTCGCGCTTCGACCACTTCTCCTGAACCGCCATACGTAGATAAAACTCCCGCTCTTCCGGGAGTTTGCCCTGACTGAAGATGACCAGATTATGGGTCCAGGGTATTTGTCTCACCAGCGGTGAGACTTTCTCGTCACCCCGGTAAGTCTCGTAGAACTGACGCATGCGGAACAGATTGGGGCGAGTAAAACCACGTAACCCTGGTTGAGTCTGGGCCAGATGCTCGGCCAATTGACTGACTACAGAATCGCCCCACTCAGCCTTTCCAGCTTGCGACTGATATAGGCACCCACCTGCCAATACAGCTCAATCAGCTGAGTATTCACCGCCTGCATGGCTTGCTGTTTGGCACTTTGAATCAACGCAAGCACTTCATTGAAACGGTCGTCGGTTGCGTTGTCGGGGACGCTGGATGCATTCATGCCGAACTCCTTGAGGACGAGGAAAAACGCGAGTCTATTCCGTCGAATCAGGCATAAGGTGTCGGCAATACCCTTTAGGAAAGGTCGTACAAATAATCGGGAACGCTCCGGCAAAAGCTGAACGGCGGTGACCGGGAGCCGCATCGCGAGCAGGCTCCCACAGGAGTCAAGGTTGATCACACAATGTGTGGCAGACACACATCAACTGTGGGAGCGGGCTTGCCCGCGATGGCGTCATCACTAACACCGTCATCATCCGCCAATAACCGCATATTCAATCGCAGCCCTGCCCCGCTGTTCTCCGCCCACAAACGCCCACCCTGCCTCTGCACCGCATTCCTCGCGATGCTCAACCCAAGCCCAAATCCACCATCCCCCGGTCGCGATCCATCAAGCCGGATGAACGGCGAGAAGATCCGTTCAAGATCCTCGTCCGCCACTCCACCGCCCTCGTCCTCCAGCCACAGGTGCCAGAAGTCGCCATCGCGCCGACCGCCGAGCGTCACGACACCTCCCTTGGGTGAATGACGAATGGCATTGCGCAGTATGTTTTCCAGCGCCTGGGCCAGGGTATTGAGATGGCCGCGCACCCAGCAGGATGCATCTACCGCGCAGTGCAACTGACTCGCCGGCCAGCCACTTTCATAGCAGGCGTTTTCCGTGAGCATTTCCCACAAGGCCTGGACCTGGATCGCTTCATCGGGCAATGGCGCGCGCTCGGTGTCGAGCCAGGCCAGTTGCAGGGCGTCCTCGACCAGACGCTGCATGCCGTCGACTTCCCGGCCAATGCGTTCGCGCAATTGCCCCAGGTCTTGCTCGCTTTCGCTGGCCACCCGCAGCCGGCTCAGTGGCGTGCGCAATTCGTGGGACAGGTCGCGCAGCAATTGTTGTTGCAGAGCCACTGTGCTTTGCAGGCGCTCGGCCATGTGATCGAAGGCCCGGCCCAGTTCACCCAATTCATCCGAGCGGTTGGTGGTGCGACTCGATAAACGCACAGTCAGTTGGTCGGCGCGCCAGGCGTTGGCTTGTTCGCGCAGGCTGTTCAGCGGGACGACCAGCAATCGATACAGCCCCACGCACAGCAGCAGGGTGAACAGCCCGGGAATCACCCCATTGGTGATCACCCGCCAAAACACCCGGTAGCGTCCGGGCATGAAACGCTGAGGCAGCTCGATCACCAGACTGCCGGCAGACGGGTCGTTGGGAAACGGGATTTTCAACCATGGCAGGCCCTGGTGACGCCGACTCACTGGCCAATCCAGACCGCGCAAAAAAGTCAGGCGCTGGATTTCCTGGTTGGCCAGCGGGTAACTGCTTAGCGATTGCAAGTCGCCGCCGATGACGCCGACCCAGGTCGACTCGTGCTCGCCGACACGCTGCAACCAAGCATCAATGCCGGCACTCTGCTGCTCGTTCCACGCCCGCTCCGCCTCCGCGGCGTAGCGAGTCAGGGCGCCCCGGGCCTCGTCGGACAGGAACAGGTTTTTCTTCTCCATGTAGCGGCCCCAGGACCAGCTCAACCAGATCATCAGCAGACAGAACGCCACCAACAAACAAGCCAGTTTCCAGAACAGTGAATGCTTGCCCGGCACGTCAGACCATTTCATCGGCCGCGCTCAAAACATACCCCTTGCCCCAGACCGTACGCACTTCGCGCTCGGTGTAACCGATGGCTTTGAGCTTGCGGCGAATCTGACTGATGTGCATGTCGAGGCTGCGGTCATGGGGCGCATAACCGCGCTGCAACACCTGCTGATAAAGGAACGCCTTGCTCAGCACTTCATCGCCGTTGCGGTTCAGCGTGTCCAGCAATCGGTACTCGCTGCGGGTCAGGCCGGCAGCGTGCTCGCCAAAAAACACCTCGCACAGCTCATCGTCGAAACGCAGGTTGTCCATCGCCGGGGCTATCGGTGCCGGCGCCGGCCGCCGGTCAAGCGCCACCCGCCGCAGGATGGCTTCGATGCGCACCCGCAGCTCGGCCATGCTGAAAGGTTTGGGCAGGTAATCGTCGGCGCCGAGGCGAAAGCCACTGATGCGATCCGCCTCCGCGCCCAGCGCCGACATCAGCACCACCGGCGTAGGGTGGCTCTGGCGCAGTTGAGTCAGCACCGCCAAGCCATCCAGCCCCGGCAGCAGAATGTCCATCAACACCACATCGAAGACCTGCTCGCGCGCAATGGCCAGCCCTTCCTGGCCGTTCTGACACCAGGTCACCTGAAAACCGCAGCGCCCCAGATGCTCATGGACATAAGCACCGAGCACCAGATCGTCTTCGATGGAGAGGATACGGGGATGACTGATAGAGATGGGAGTCATGAGTATCTGCAAATAATTCTCAGTTGCCGATTATTCAAGATCGCCTCACCAGGGGCAACCCAAGGTTTGCCTCTCAAGACCAAAGCGCGGAACTAGCCGACGAATGACGACATCAATTTTACGAAGATTGCCCGCATGCAAGTCGCTACACTGCGCAGGTGGCGCGTGCCGGACGCATGTGCAGGTCAATAAACAGCTGGATGCGGGAGAGATGCGTGCTCAAGAAACTGGGAATTAAAGGCCGCGTGCTGTTGCTGACCCTGTTACCGACCACCCTGATGGCGCTGGTTCTGGGCGGCTATTTCACCTGGATGCAGCAATCGGACCTGCAATCGCAACTCATGCAGCGCGGCGAAATGATTGCCGAACAGCTGGCACCGCTGGTGGCCCCGGCCATGGGTCGCAAAGACAACGACCTGCTGGAACGCATCGCCACCCAGTTCCTGGAACAAACCGACGTGCGCGCGGTGACCTTCCTCGCCCCCGACCGCACGACACTGGCCCATGCCGGCCCGACCATGCTCAATTCGGCGCCTTTGGGCAGCGGTTCACAGATGTTGCGCCGCAGTGGCAATGACGCCACGCGCTACCTGCTGCCGGTGTTCGGCAAGCACCGCAACCTGGCCGGCGACCTGATCCCCGATGAATCCGACCGTCTGCTGGGTTGGGTCGAACTCGAGCTGTCCCACAACGGCATGTTGCTTCGCGGTTACCGTAGCCTGTTCGCCAGCCTGCTGCTGATCGGCGGGGGACTGGTCGGTGCGGCGCTGTTGGCGTTGCGCATGGGTCGGACCATCAACCGACCGCTGAGCCAGATCAAACAAGCCGTGGCACAGCTCAAGGACGGCCACCTGGAAACCCGCCTGCCGCCCCTCGGCAGCCAGGAGCTGGATGAACTGGCGTCCGGCATCAACCGCATGGCCGGAACCCTGCAAAACGCTCAGGAAGAATTGCAAAACAGCGTCGAACAGGCCACCGAAGACGTGCGTCAGAACCTGGAAACCATCGAAATCCAGAACATCGAGCTGGACCTGGCGCGCAAGGAAGCCCTGGAGGCGAGCCGGATCAAATCCGAGTTCCTGGCTAACATGAGCCATGAAATCCGCACACCGCTCAATGGCATTCTCGGCTTCACCCATTTGCTCCAAAAAAGCGAATTGACGCCACGTCAGCTCGATTATCTGGGCACCATCGAAAAATCCGCCGACAGCTTGCTGGGGATCATCAACGAGATTCTCGACTTCTCGAAAATCGAGGCCGGCAAACTGGTACTCGACCATATTCCGTTCAACCTGCGCGATCTGCTGCAAGACACCTTGAATATCCTCGCCCCGGCCGCCCATGCCAAAGAGCTTGAGCTGGTGAGCCTGGTTTATCGCGATACGCCACTGTCACTGGTGGGCGATCCGCTGCGACTCAAGCAAATTCTCACTAACCTTGTGAGCAACGCGATCAAGTTCACCCGCGAAGGCACCATCGTCGCCCGAGCCATGCTCGAAGAAGAGTACGAAGACAGCGTGCAATTGCGCATCAGCATTCAGGACACCGGCATCGGTCTGTCGAATCAGGATGTGCGCGCCTTGTTCCAGGCCTTCAGCCAGGCTGATAACTCGCTGTCCCGACAACCTGGCGGCACCGGCCTGGGGCTGGTGATTTCCAAACGCCTGATCGAACAGATGGGCGGCGAGATCGGCGTCGACAGCACACCGGGCGAAGGTTCGGAATTCTGGATCAGCCTGAGCCTGCCCAAAACCCGCGACGACGCCGAAGACCTGCCCGGCCCACCGCTACTCGGGCATCGGGTGGCGGTCCTGGAAAACCATGAGCTGGCCCGTCAGGCCTTGCAGCATCAACTGGAAGACTGCGGCCTGGCAGTCACGTCGTTCAACACTCTGGAAAGCCTGGCCAATGGCGTGACCGGCGCCCATCAGACCGATCAGGCCATCAGCCTGGCAGTGCTCGGCATCACCAGCAACGACATGCCGCCGGAGCGCCTCAACCAGCATATCTGGGACCTCGAACACCTGGGCTGCAGAGTGTTGGTGCTGTGTCCGACCACCGAACTGACGCTGTTCCACCTATCGGTGCCCAACCCCCACAGCCAACTCCAGTCCAAACCGGCCTGTACGCGCAAACTGCGTCGGGCCCTGTCCGACATGGTCAACCCTCGCCAACAGCGCAGCGCCCCCGGCGAGCCGCTTTCGAGTCGCGCACCGAAGGTCCTTTGCGTCGATGACAACCCGGCCAACCTGCTACTGGTGCAAACCCTGCTCGAAGACATGGGCGCCAAGGTGCTCGCGGTGGAAAGCGGTTACGCCGCGGTCAAGGCCGTGCAGAACGAGACCTTCGATCTGGTGCTGATGGACGTGCAGATGCCTGGCATGGATGGCCGCCAGAGCACCGAAGCCATTCGCCAGTGGGAAAGCGAGCGGCATTGCACGCCATTGCCGATCGTTGCCCTTACCGCCCACGCGATGGCCAACGAAAAACGTGCGTTGCTGCAAAGCGGCATGGACGACTACCTGACCAAACCCATCAGCGAGCGGCAACTGGCGCAGGTGGTGTTGAAATGGACCGGCCTGGCGTTGCGTAATCTGGGGCCGGAGCGCTCCAGCGAAAGCAACAACGGTAATGAATTGCAGGTGCTCGATCACGAAGAAGGCCTGCGCCTGGCGGCCGGCAAAGCCGATCTGGCGGCGGACATGCTGGCAATGCTGCTGGCCTCCCTGGAGGCCGACCGCGAGGCCATCCGCATCGCTCGTGAAGCCAATGACCAGAACGCCCTGATCGAGCGAGTCCACCGCCTGCATGGGGCGACCCGTTATTGCGGCGTCCCGCAACTGCGCGCCGCCTGCCAACGCAGTGAAACCCTGCTCAAGCAACAGGACCCCAAAGCCCCCGGCGCGCTGGAAGAACTCGAACGAGCCATCAATCGCCTGGCAGCCCATGCGCGTATCAATGCCTGATGCAGCGCAATAACGCCGGGCGCCTTGAAGGCTAAGCTCAAGGTCTGTAGCAGCTGCCGAACGCAGGCTTCGCCAGCTGTTACAGGTAACTTCCAGGAGGACAACATGCGCACGATTCTTTTCAGCAGCCAGGCCTATGACCGCGACAGTTTTCTGAGTACCGACCTGCCCGCCGGCATCGAGCTGCATTTCCAGCCGGCGCGACTGAGCCTCGACACGGTGGCGCTGGCGGAGCATCACGAAGTGGTCTGTGCCTTTATCAATGATGACCTCAGCGCTCCGGTACTCGAACGTCTGGCCGCGGGTGGCACACACCTGATCGCCCTGCGCTCGGCCGGTTACAACCATGTCGATCTGGCGGTAGCTAAGCGCCTGGGGCTGGCGATTGTGCGGGTTCCGGCTTACTCGCCTCACGCGGTGGCCGAACACGCGGTGGCGCTGATCCTGGCGCTTGATCGCCGCCTGCACCGTGCCTACAACCGTACACGCGAGGGGGATTTCAGCCTGCATGGGCTCACCGGTTTCGACCTCGTGGGCAAGACCGTCGGCGTAGTCGGCACCGGGCAGATCGGCGCGACCTTCGCGAAAATCATGAACGGCTTCGGCTGCCGGTTGCTGGCCTGTGATCCTTACCCGAACCCACAGGTCGAAGCGCTCGGCGCGCGCTACCTCAGCTTGCCGCAACTGCTGGCCGAGTCGCAGATCATCAGCCTGCATTGCCCGCTCAACGAACAGAGCAAACACTTGATCAACAGCGAATCGCTGGCGTACATGCAGCCCGGCGCGATGTTGATCAATACCGGGCGTGGCGGTCTGGTGGACACCCCGGCGCTAATCGACGCGTTGAAGGACGGCCAATTGGGCTATCTGGGGCTGGATGTTTATGAAGAGGAGGCGCAGCTGTTCTTCGAAGATCGCTCCGACTTGCCGCTGCAAGACGATGTGCTGGCGCGCCTGCTGACCTTTCCGAATGTAATCATCACGGCGCACCAGGCCTTCCTCACCCGCGAAGCCCTGGGCGCGATTGCCGCGACCACCCTGCAGAACATCGCGGCCTGGGCAGCCGGTTCGCCACAGAATCAGGTCGAGAGCTGATCGGCTCAGGCCTTGGACAAAAGGATCATCAGGGCCAGCCAGCCAAAACCCAGCAAGCGCTGCCCCAGCGAATGCCCGCGACGCAGCAGGAACCAGACAAAAAACGGCGGCAGAAAGAAAATCATCAGTTTCAGCCAGAGTTCCACAGGACGCGGCCCGCCGGGTGCCACTGCCGGGATCTCTGCCTCGACTTCGACTTTACGTTTGCGCCCAAAAGCGGCCGGGGTCACCCTGGGCACGCTCTCATTGGTCGGTAAACGCCCGAAAGAAAGAGGCGCCTGCGTTGCCGTCGATGTAGCCGCTTCTGCCACCGAAGGCGCACCGCAATGAATGCAAGCAGGCGCCGTGGAGCTGATGCGTTGCTTGCACTCAAAACATTCGATCAACGCCATTTCTATTCCTTAGAGATGCAAAAGCGGCAGTTTGCCATGAGTCGGCAGGTAATTCGAACCAGATCGAAGGTCACATGCCCGCGCCATGCTGCGTTCATGCCCGTGCTAGCATATCGCGCATATTTGGAGGACCCATGGTCGAACACGATTTCCGCTACAGCCTGATGAACCCGCAACACACCCTCACCGAATGCCGCGCCCTTGTGCCGGGGCGTTATCAAGTCACCGGCAACGGCGGCTCGATTCGTAATAACGACGTGCTGGTAGTGACCCTTAAAGGCAGCAAGGACTTGTCCATGCGCCTGACCGTCGAAACGGTTCGCCATCTGATCAACCCGCCGGGCCAATGGGTCGCGGTGGCCAGTGGCCCGGTGTTCGGCGAACTGGCGATCCACACCTGGAAAGTCAACTGCGACAGCTGCGCCAAAGAGCTGAGCTTTGAGTTCGCGGTCGACGCCAAGCTGGGCAACAAGGCGGAAAAACCGGCGGCCACTGCGCGCATTGCCGAGCTGGGCTGGGCCACGGTTGCCGACAAGCACCTGTGCAAGAAGTGCCAGGAGCCTGCGTGATGAAACGCCTTGCTCTGACCGCCGTGGTTGGCGCCAGCCTGTTGGGCTGCGCCGCCGAGCCGGTGCAATTGCAACACAACCGCAGCTACATTCTGGAGTGGATCGGCGAACGTCCGCTGATGGACTACAGCCATCTGACCATCACCCTGGATGATGACGGTCGGGCCTATGGCAATGGCGGCTGCAACCACTGGTTCGCGCCGTATACCCTGCAAGGCGACAAGCTGAGCTTCGGCAAGATCGGCAGCACCCGCAAAATGTGTGCGCCGGCGTTGATGGAGCAGGAAAAACGCTTCCTGCAGGCGTTGGAAAACGTCCAGCGCTGGGACGTCTCACCGATCGACCAGATGCGCTTCTGGTCGGCGCAAGGCAAACCACTGCGTTGGTGGCTTGAAGAGGGTTGATCACCACGGCTGTAGCCAAGTGAATGACTGTGGCGAGGGAGCTTGCTCCCGCTGGGCTGCGAAGCAGCCCTAAACCCAGTCACCTTGTTTTGTCAGGTGTTCCGCGCATACCGTTTTTGCGACTGCTGCGCAGTCGAGCGGGAGCAAGCTCCCTCGCCACAAAAGCCGCCCTGCGCAATCAGTTGGTTGCCTGCAACGCCTCAAGCTTCGCCATCACCCCCGCCGCCGTCTGCTCCCCCATCAACTGTTCCCGCACCTTGCCCTTGTCATCAATGATGTAAGTCACCGGCAACGCTTCACTGCGCGGCAATTCGAAAAGGTCGGCCGGGTCCTGGGCCAGCACGGTGAAGGCGATCCCCAGTTTCTCACTGGCGCTTTTCAGCTCTTCGCCCTGCACATTGTCGAAGTTGACCCCGAACACACCGATCTTCTTGCCCTTGAGCTGCTCGGCCAGCACGTTCAACTCGGGAATCTCGGTACGGCACGGGCCGCACCATTCGGCCCAGTAATTGAGCACCAGCCATTGTTTGTCCAGACGCTCGGCGGCGACTTTGTGACCGTTCTGGTCGACGCCATAGTCGTTGCCGCAACCCCCCAGCAATAACGTCCCCATAATCGCCAATGCCGCTGCCAGTCGCCTTGTCATGTCTCAATCCTTGTCAAAAATGGAATGCACCTGCGACCCATCGCCTCCCAAGGTTCTGGATTACGCGCCGCACAGTTAGAATAGCCGCCACCTTACGCAAGATGCGACCCGCACATGACCGATCTGACGCTTTATCACAACCCGCGCTGCTCGAAATCCCGCGGTGCGCTCGAACTCATCGAAGCCCGTGGCCTGGCGCCAACGGTCGTCCGCTACCTGGAAACCCCGCTGGACGCCGCGCAAATCCAGAGCCTGTTGAGCAAACTGGGCATCAACGCCCGGCAATTGCTGCGCACCGGTGAGGACGAGTACAAAACCCTCAACCTGGCCGACAACAGCCTGAGCGAGGCGCAATTGATTGCCGCCATCGCCGCGCACCCAAAACTCATGGAGCGACCGATTCTCGAGGTCGGCGACAAAGCCATCATCGGCCGTCCGCCGGAAAATGTGCTGGAGTTGCTGCCGTGAGTACGCCGTACATTCTGGTGCTGTATTACAGCCGCAGCGGCTCGACCAATGAAATGGCCCGGCAGATTGCTCGTGGTGTCGAGCAGTCCGGTATGGAAGCGCGCCTGCGCACCGTGCCGGCGATCTCTACCGAGTGCGAAGCCGTGTCGCCGGACATTCCCGATGAAGGCGCGCTATACGCCAGCCTCGACGACCTGAAGAACTGCGCCGGCCTGGCCCTCGGCAGCCCGACCCGCTTCGGTAACATGGCCGCACCGTTGAAGTACTTTCTCGATGGCACCAGCAATCTGTGGCTGACCGGCGCCCTGGTAGGCAAACCGGCCGGGGTCTTCACCTCCACCGCGAGCCTGCATGGCGGCCAGGAAACTACGCTGCTATCGATGATGTTGCCGTTGCTGCATCACGGCATGTTGATCACCGGCCTGCCCTACAGTGAATCGGCGCTGCTGGAAACCCGCGGTGGCGGCACGCCGTACGGCGCCAGTCATCACGCCGGTGCCGATGGCAAAAGCGGTTTGAATGAACACGAAGTTGCGCTGTGCCGGGCCTTGGGCCTGCGGTTGGCGAAGACTGCGCAAAAGTTGGTGAGCTGATATGGCCAAAAAGCCGAAAATCCTGCCTTCCATCGAATGGCTCGAACCGCGAGTACGGGCGATGCGCGTCATCAGCCTGCTGTGCTTTTTCGGCCTGGTGGGACTGCTCTGCGCCTACTACCTGGTATTCGCCGACCTGCATGGCGCGCGGCCGTGGGTGATACTGCTGATCGAACTGGTGCCGCTGCTGTTGCTGGCGCCGGGGATGATCGTCGGCAGCGCCCGCGGGCATTCGTGGATGTGTTTTGTGGTGAACCTGTACTTCATGAAGGGCGCATTGGCCGCGTATGACCCGAACCGGCAACTGTTCGGTTTACTGGAGATGGGCGCGAGCCTGGCGGTGTTCTGCTCGGCAATGTTGTATGTGCGGTGGCGGTTTCAGTTGAACCGCAAATTGGCGGGTGAAGGCGAGACCTCTGTCGCCTGACATATCGCCATCGCGGGCAAGCCCGCTCCCACAGTGACCGGGGTCGTTCACACATTTTGTGCTCAAAACCAATACCTGTGGGAGCGGGCTTGCCCGCGATGGATTCGATGCGGTCTCAATGATTCACTGTGTAAGCCAGCATCATCGAAATCTGGCTCATCGGCCGCCCACCGCTCTCTTCGTGCCACTGGTTGAACGCATTCTGCACTGTGGCCATGTCCCTCAGACTAGTCGGGACCTTGTCGACGATCTTCTGCGCGCTCAGCGCTGCTACCACGTCGTAGCTCGGCACGAACGTGTCCTTGCCCACCATCCGCAAGAATCGCGGTGCCGATAATCCGCCCAACTGATGCCCGTGTTTTTTCAGATAGGTCCACAACCCGACAATATCGGTCACCGGCCATTCGGCGATCAACGCGCCAAAACTGCCCTTCTCATGGGCCACGTCCAGAATGAACTGCGCATTGCGCGGCACACTCTTGAGCTTGCCCAGGTGGCGGATGATCCGCGCATCCTGCATCAAGCGCTCCAGATGTTCAGCGCTCATCAGCACGACTTTTTCCGGGTCGAACTTGAAGAACACCTCTTCGAACGCCGGCCACTTGGCGTCCACCAGGCTGTGCTTGAGCCCGGCGCGGAACACCCGCAACGCCATGGTCGAGAGGTAGCGGTCGTCGCTGATCTTGCGCAATTGCGCCGGGGTCTTGGGAACCGGCAGATGGGCTTCCAGTTCAGCCGCTGAACCGAAGCGGTTCAAGCAGTATTCGTTCAGCCACTTGTAATCGCGCATGCCCTCTCCTGAGGATTGAAGCGAAAAACCAACTGTGGGAGCGCCCCGTGGCGAGGGGGCTCGCCCCCGTTGGGCTGCGAAGCGGCCCCAAAGTCTCTGATGTACCAAAGATCTTGTGAGTGCTACGCACTCAAACGGGGGCAAGCCCCCTCACCACAGGCTGGCTCCCACAGTGATTGTGTTTAGAGGTTTACAACGTTGACGAACCGCGAAGCCGCGGTTTCATCGATGCGCAGGTTGGTGAAGTCAAACAGGTTACGGTCCGCCAGTTGCGAGGGGATCACGTTCTGCAAGCTGCGGAAAATGCTTTCGGTACGGCCCGGGGTCTTGCGTTCCCACTCCTGAAGCATCTCTTTAACCACCTGGCGTTGCAGGTTTTCCTGGGAGCCACAGAGGTTGCACGGGATGATCGGGAATTGCTTGAAGTCCGAGTAAGCCTGGATATCTTTTTCGTTGCAGTAGGCCAGCGGGCGGATCACCACGTTGCGACCGTCGTCGGCGCGCAGCTTCGGCGGCATGGCCTTGAGCGAACCGTTGAAGAACATGTTGAGGAAGAACGTCTCGACGATGTCGTCGCGATGGTGACCGAGGGCCATTTTGGTCGCGCCGATTTCATCGGCAAAGGTGTAAAGCGTGCCGCGACGCAGGCGTGAGCACAGCGAGCAGGTGGTCTTTCCCTCAGGAATAAGCTCCTTGACCACCGAATAGGTGTCTTTCTCGACGATGTGGTACTCGATGCCCAGTTCTTTAAGGTAAGCCGGCAGCACGTGCTCGGGAAAGCCTGGCTGCTTCTGGTCCATGTTCACGGCCACGATATCGAACTTGATCGGGGCGACCTTCTGCAAATGCATCAGCACGTCGAGCATGGTGTAGCTGTCTTTGCCACCGGACAGGCAGACCATGACCTTGTCGCCGTCTTCAATCATGTTGAAATCGGCGACAGCCTCACCGGCCTGGCGGCGAAGGCGCTTTTGCAGTTTGTTCTGGTTGACCGTAAGAGTGCCCATGACGCGAAATCCGTGAGGTGTGACGAAAGGCCGGCATTTTACGCAAAAACCCTTTCGGGGCGAAGCCTGCACTTGTATGACTTGAGCATACCCCTGTGGCGAGGGAGCTTGCTCCCGCTCGGCTGCGCAGCAGTCGCAAAACCTGCCGACACGGTTTGCCTGACACAACATCAGGGCCGCTTCGCGTCCCAGCGGGAGCAAGCTCCCTCGCCACAGGTTCATTCGGCACAGACCTGGCGGCGATTAACAAGATTGTTTACAGCGCGATTTGCTCTAAGCCCCTCGCACTATTTCCGGTAACTCCTTTCTATACTGCGGCATAAGGTCGCACACGTATTCAGACCTGTACTTACCTGGCCACTTTGGCCCGTAAGCGCTCCGCTGGGGGGCGATGGCAACAACAAGAGGAGTGACTGGCATGATCCATCACGTAGTGGGGCTCTTCACCCACCCTGACCAGGAATGGAAAGAAATCCGTGGCGACCAGGAGGAAAGCATCAGCCACATGTATCTCACGCACACCCTGATTCTGGCGGCGATCCCTGCCGTGTCGGCGTTTATCGGCACCACGCAGGTCGGCTGGGTCATTGGTAGTCGAGCGCCGGTAATGCTGACCACGGAAAGCGCGCTATGGATGACCATCATGTCGTACCTGGCGATGCTTGGCGGTGTCGCGGTGATGGGCGCGTTCATCCACTGGATGGCCCGCACCTATGACGCCAACCCGAGCCTGGCACGCTGTGTCGCGTTCGCCACGTACACCGCAACACCACTGTTCATCGGCGGTCTGGCGGCGCTTTACCCGCACATGTGGCTGGGAATGATCGTCGGCACCGCAGCCATCTGCTACACGGTGTACCTGCTGTATGTGGGGCTACCCACTTTCATGAACATTCCATCAGACGAGGGATTCCTGTTTTCAAGCTCGGTGCTCGCCGTTGGATTGGTGGTGCTGGTAGCGATCATGGCGTTCACGGTGATTGTCTGGGGACTTGGCGTGGGGCCGGTCTATACGAATTAGCGACACGCCCACCAAAAACAAGATCTGCCAACACAGGCCGCCGCAAGGCGGCCTTCTACTCTCTAAGAAAGAGCAGGAGGTACGACCATTCAGCGCCTCGGCGATTCGCAAGTCCCGAGGGTTGCGGCATACTCGACGTCTCTGGAGATCCATCAAGCATGCCCGAGCAACTCAATACCCGCGTCGAAGACTGTTTCCAACAAGCTGAATCCTTTTTCAAACGACCTTTCAAACGCCCCGTGGTGAGCCTCAAGCTGCGCGGGCAAAAAGCCGGTGTCGCGCATTTGCACGAGAACCTGCTGCGCTTCAATCCGCAGTTGTACCGTGAAAACACCGAAGACTTCCTCAAGCAGACCGTGGCGCATGAAGTCGCGCACCTGATCGCCCATCAACTGTTCGGCGACCGCATCCAGCCTCATGGCGAAGAGTGGCAACTGATCATGCGCGGTGTTTACGAACTGCCACCCAATCGCTGCCACACCTACGACGTCAAACGCCGCAGCGTGCCCCGCTACATCTACAAATGCCCGTGCCCCGACAGCGATTTCCCGTTTTCGGCGCAGCGACATGGTTTGGTGAGACAGGGGCGGCGGTATCTGTGTCGGCGGTGCAGGAGCACATTGGTGTTCAGTGGGGAGATGCGGGTCGAATAGTCAGATTTGTGGTGGTTGGGCCGGCCTCTTCGCGAGCAAGCCCGCTCCCACACTGGGCCTGCGTCGCGCCGAAGATCAAATGTGGGAGCGGGCTTGCTCGCGAAGGCGTCCTTACAGGCACTACACAACCACCTTGGCACGCCGCAATTCCTCGATCCGCTCAACACTGAACCCCAACTCCCCCAACACCTGATCGGTATGCTCACCCAGCCCCGCCCCGATATGCCGCGGCTCAGGCAGCCCTGCTGAAAACTTCAACGGGCAAGCCATCTGCGCCTGAGTCGTTCCATCGCCCCTCGGCACCTCCGTCACCAATTCCCGCGCTTTCAACTGCGGATGCCGCACCGCTTCGCCCAGGCTTAATACCGGCTCGACGCACGCATCGACCCCGGCGAACAGCTCACACAACTGGGCAAAGTCGTATTTTTCGAATTCAACTTTCAACGCCTCCTTGAGCGCCTGTTGCCGGGCCGGCTCGGGTGAGAGCCCCTGGGTCGCCAGTTCCGGCCGGCCCAGCGCCGCGCAGAGTTGCTGCATGAACGCCGGTTCCAGACTGCCCACCGACAACCAGCGTCCATCGCGTGAACGGTAATAGTCGTAAAAGCTGCCGCCATTGAGCATCTGCTCTTCCCTGTCCGGCTCCACGCCACAGGCCAGGTACCCGGCACCGGCCATGGCGTTCAGGCTGAAGGCGCAGTCGGTCATGCTCACATCCACATGCTGCCCCTGCCCTGTCTGCTGTCGCGCGATCACCGCCGCCAGCAGGCCGATCACCCCGTGCAGCGAGCCGCCCGCGACATCCGCCACCTGCATGCCCAACGGCAACGGGCCGCTGTCGGCGCGACCGGTGTAGCTCGCCAGCCCCGCCAGCGCCAGGTAGTTAATGTCGTGACCGGCGCGGTCCTTGTAAGGGCCGGTCTGGCCGTAGCCGGTGATCGACACATAAATCAGCCGCGGATTGATCGCCTTCAAGGCCTCATACCCCAGACCAAGTCGGTCCATCACACCGGGACGGAACTGTTCCAGCACGATGTCGTAGTCCAGCAGCAACCGCTTGATCACTTCCAGCGCCTCGGGCTGCTTGAGGTCCAGGGCCAGGCTGCGCTTGTTGCGATTGAGGTACGCGTGGCTGGCCGACACGCCTTGATCATGCGGCGGCAATACTCGCAGCAGGTCCATGCGGGTCGGCGATTCGATGCGCAGCACCTCGGCGCCCATGTCTGCCAGCAGCAACGAGGCGAACGGCCCCGGTAGCAGTGTCGAGAAATCCAGAACCTTGAGTGATGCCAGTGGACCGAGCATAAGTGTTCTCCAGTGCAATCCCCCAAGCCTAGGTAGCCGAGGACATTGCAGCAATCACCTTATGTGTCAGCGGCAGTGACCGTTGTGCTCAAATCGCAGCTATGAAAAAACCCGCCGAAGCGGGTTTTTCATTACAGTCAGAGCGTTTACTTGACGGTGCTCGGGGCCGGGCCTTCAGCCACGCCCAGATCGTCTACTTCACGCTCATCGGAGATACCGCGACCGCCGGAAGCCAGCTCGACTTGCAGCGTGTCTTCGTCCAGCTCTTTGACCCACTTGGCGACCACGATGGTAGCCACGGCGTTACCCACAAGGTTGGTCAGCGCACGGGCTTCGGACATGAAGCGGTCGATACCAAGGATCAGCGCCAGGCCGGCAACCGGCAGGTGGCCAACGGCGGACAGGGTAGCGGCCAACACGATGAAGCCACTGCCAGTCACGCCCGCAGCACCTTTGGAGGACAACAGCAGCACCAGCAGCAAGGTGATCTGGGCAGTGAGGTCCATCGGGGTGTCAGTCGCCTGAGCGATGAACACAGCCGCCATGGTCAGGTAGATCGACGTACCGTCGAGGTTGAACGAGTAGCCAGTCGGGATCACCAGACCTACAACCGATTTCTGCGCACCCAGGCGTTCCATCTTGATCAGCATGCGTGGCAGCGCGGATTCCGAAGAGGAAGTACCCAGTACGATCAGCAGCTCTTCACGGATGTAGCGAACCAGTTTCAGCACGCTGAAGCCGTGCGCGCGGCAGATCGCGCCCAGTACAACGACCACGAACAGGATGCAGGTGATGTAGAAGCAGATCATCAACTGACCGAGTTGTACCAGCGAACCGACACCGTAGGCACCGATGGTGAAGGCCATCGCACCGAAGGCACCGACTGGCGCCAGCTTCATGATCATGTTGATGATGTTGAACATCACGTGAGCGAAGCGATCGATGAAGTCCAGCACCGGTTTGCCGTAGGCACCCAGGCGATGCAGGGCGAAACCGAAGATCACCGAGAACATCAGCACTTGCAGGATGTCGCCGTTGGCGAAAGCGCCGACGATGGTGTTCGGGATCACGTTGAGGATAAAGCCGATGATGCTCTGGTCTTTACCGGCCGAGATGAAGCCAGCGATTTTGCTGGTGTCCAGGGTCGATACATCGATGTGCATGCCGACGCCCGGTTGCACAACGTTGACCACGACCAGGCCGATCAGCAAGGCGATGGTGGAAACGATTTCGAAATACAGCAGCGCATAGCCGCCGGTCTTGCCGACCGATTTCATGTTCTGCATGCCGGCGATACCACTGACGACGGTACAGAAGATGATCGGCGCGATGACCATTTTAATCAGTTTGATGAACCCGTCACCCAGCGGCTTGAGGGCTACACCAGTCTGCGGGTAGAAGTGACCGAGCAGGATGCCGATAGCGATGGCAACGATCACCTGGAAGTACAGGGATTTATACAGTGGCTGACGAGTCGTCATTGTAAGTTCCTCAAGAGTGCCTCAGTAACAACATCCATCTGTTGCCCCTGACACCTCAATTGCGAACCCTCCTGCACTGGAGGGATTTGTTTTGTCGAGCTGCACGCCGGCAGACCTCTGCGGCTTGTATCGCAAGCGCCGTGCCACCTTCGAAAAAAACCCCGCCAGCCTTGCGACATCAAGGGTTACATGTTTTTTTGGGTCACTCACCCGCTACAACGATGTGGCGGGTTTCCGCCCACCAGCCAAACCTCGTCCTGCAATTTGGCGGATATCCGCCTTGTTCATTCTCGACGGGCACCGCTACCATCCATTGCTCAGTGGACGGACCTGCCCTCTATGCGCGAACGCACCATCGCCAGCCATTTCGCCCGTGCCGCCCTCGGCGGCGCGTGTCGGCGTGGCTACGACTATTCAAGTCTTTTGCAGCAACTGGGGATCAGCCCCGAGTTGCTTGAGGAGCCGCGCGCCCGAATCGCGCCCGAGCAGTTCGCCCGATTGATCCAGGGGCTGTGGCTGGCCCTGGACGATGAATACCTGGGCTTCGGGCAGGCGCCGAGCAAACCCGGCAGCTTCGCGATGATGTGCCACGCGGTGATCCACTGCCGCACACTGGAGAAAGCGCTCAATCGCGGTTTATTGTTTTACAGCCTGTTCCCCGGCGCGCCGCATCTGACGCTGAGCCGCGAAGGCGACAGGGTTCGCCTGAGTCTGGACGATTCGCCGCTGTGGGATCCGGACCATTTCCTCAGCGAAAGCCTGTTGGTGATCTGGCATCGGTTCGGCAGCTGGCTGATCGGCCAGCGCATTCGTCTGGAGCAGGCCACGTTCAGCTACCCGAAGCCCGGACACGGGGCCGAATACGACTTGCTGTTTTCCTGCCCGCTGAGCTTTTCCACCGTAAAGAGCACGACGGCGCAAAGCAGTCTGTTATTTCACAGTCGCTACCTGAATATGCCGCTGCTGCAGGACGAACGAACCCTCAAGCTCTTTCTCGAGCGCTCCCCCGCCGACCTGCTATCGCGCCCCGACGAAGGCGACAGCCTGAGCAGCCAGTTGCGGCGCTTGCTCAGCCGCGACAATGCGCGCTGGCCGGACCTGGAAGCGGTGGCCGCGCACCTGCACATCAGCCCGCAAACCTTGCGTCGGCATTTGCGCGAAGAAGGCACGAGTTTTCAGGAATTGAAGGATCAGTTGCGGCGGGACATCGCGATTTATCACCTGGGGCGTGCGGATCTTTCGTTGCAACAGATTGCCGAGCAGTTGGGGTTTTCCGAGCCGTCGGCGTTTCACCGGGCGTTCAAGAAGTGGACCGGCCTTACGCCTGGGGCTTATCGAGCTCAGGAGCATTGAGTTCTAGTGATCGTTCCCACGCTCCGCGTGGGAATGCAGCCCGGGACGCTCCGCGTCCCATCTAAAGCCGAACGCGGAGCGTCCGTTGAGGCATTCCCACGCAGAGCGTGGGAACGATCATCCTCGCTAGCCTCGCGGGTCGAGGTTATCCAGCACCCGATTCACGGCCAACTCTCCGAGCATGACCACCGATTGAATCCCCAACATCATGTTGCGATGTGGCATGTCCATCAATCCGGCGAACTCACTGAGCATCATGCTCGCTGACGCCAAGGATTCGCAGGCGTTGACCAGCAGGGTTTCGTTATCGACCTCGGTGCCCACATGGTAAATGGTGCTGGGCTTGCGCTTGGTGTCTTTGGGAATGTCCGGTTTTAGGTAGTAATCGAGGGCGCGGTCGGCGGCTTCGTTGAGTTTTTTGGAGTTGGGGGATTCGTACGGGGAAACGTCGTCGGTTTCCGGTGGATTTGGCGTGATCTTGAACATGTGAAGCTCCGTGGTTGATTGAGCCGCCACGACCTATCGCTAAACAAGTAAAGGTGGCGGCTGTACGCAGGTTAGCGATCCGGGTCACAGAAACCCCGGGTAGACTCGAAGGTCTCCCACGCACAGCCACCATTACGCGAATTGCAGGCACTAAAACTGCAATCAAAACTTGGGCGCTTTTGCGTCTGTGTATGGGATCGGATCGCTAAACCCGATCGCTGATTCGTCAGCGACCGGCAAAGGATAGAGCCCGCGCCCCAGGCGCACTAGCCGGCGGATTCTGGCGTAGTCGTAGGCAGCGGCGCAAGAATGTGTAGCCTGAGTGAGTATCTGGAAGTGTCGTTTAAACAGTGCTTGTTTAGCGGTCTGACACCGAGCCTTGTGGTAGCTGTGCCGACCTCATCGCGAGCAGGCTCGCTCCCACATTAGATCTGCGGCGCTCACAAATACCGTATTTATGATCGTTCCCACGCTCCGCGTGGGAATGC
Organism: Pseudomonas sp. GM102; assembly: GCF_000282555.1. Classification (NCBI taxonomy): domain Bacteria; kingdom Pseudomonadati; phylum Pseudomonadota; class Gammaproteobacteria; order Pseudomonadales; family Pseudomonadaceae; genus Pseudomonas; species Pseudomonas sp. GM102. The sequence goes on from NZ_AKJB01000050.1 coordinate 50,482, forward strand.
AGCCCGGGACGCTCCGCGTCCCTTTCCAGAGCTGGAACGCGGAGCGTCCCTTGAGGCATTCCCACGCAGAGCGTGGGAACGATCAGTGACACCATCAATCCAAGGGATCACACCACCGGAAAATGAATCCGGAACGCCGCCCCGCCCATCGGAGAATCCCCCAGCGTCAGCTTGGCGCTGTAACTTTCGATGATGTCCTTGACCACCGCCAACCCAATCCCCTGCCCCGGATGCTGACGATCAAGCCGTTCGCCCCGCTGCAGAATCCGCGCACGCTGATCCGGTGGCACGCCGGGGCCGTCGTCTTCGACGCACAGCTCAATGCCACTGAGGGTTTCGCGCACGCTGATGCGCACTTCACTCAGGCATAGGCGATAGGCGTTTTCCAGCAGGTTGCCCATCATTTCCAGCAAGGCGCCCTGCTCGATCGGCACATAACACTGCTCCGGCAGATCGAAAGTGACCTGCACGCGTTTGTCGCGGTAGACCTTGTCCAGGGTGTCGCAGAGGCTTTGCAACACCGGGCGCAGGCGCACTTGGTGGCGTACCAGGCCGCTTTTGCGCAGGCTGGCGCGTTGCAGCTGATAGCCAATCTGCTGGCTCATGCGTTCGATCTGGGTTTGCAGCACCCAGGCCTGATCGCGCTCTTGCGGCTTTTGCGCCATGTCTTCGCTGACGCCTTGCAACACCGTCAGCGGGGTTTTCAGGCTGTGGGCCAGGTCGTCGAGGGAATCGCGATAACGGCTGCGCTGTTCACGTTCGCTGTGCAGCAAGCGGTTGAGCGAGCCGGTCAGGCGCAGCAGTTCCCGTGGATGTTCTTCACTCAGGCTTTCACGCGTGCCGCCCTCGATCTGGTCCAGCTCCTGGCTCAGCCGGCGCAACGCCTGCAAGCCCCAGGTCAGGCCGATCCACAGCAAGGCGAGCAACACCAGCAAGGCTGCGCCGAAACCCAGATAAAGGTTTTCCCGCAGGCCTTCGAGGGTGATTTCGTATTCGCGCACCGGTTGCAGGGCGACGATGCTGAACGCTGCGCTCTGGCCGCCTAGCAGTTTGACCTCGACGTCATAGACGAAGAACTCTTCACCATTGGCTTCGCTGATCCTCGCGAACTCGTTACCGCGCCCGTCGTAACGCGGTTTGTAGTTGATTTTCTCTTCCTGGGTGGCCTTCGAGCGCCAGACCAGATGACCTTCGCGGTCATAGATGTAGCCGAGCAAACGGCTGTCGGTGAGGTTGAAGCGCTCGTCGGGCAATTGCGCGGGCATCTGCAAGCGGTTGTTATCCACTCGGGCAGCGGAGATCAGCGTGGTGACGTCAGACGCCAGGCGCTGCTCGATGGAATCCTGCAACGCCAGGCTGAACGCGCCCTGCATCGCAGGCAACAACGCCAGCATGAACAACACCGCCAGGACCGTGGCGGCGAGCATCAATCGGACACGAAGGGAACGAATCAAGTGCAGCGCTCGTTAAACAGGTAGCCAAGGCCACGCACGGTATCGATCGGCTTGAAGCCGGCCGGGCCTTCGAGTTTGCGGCGCAAGCGGCCGACCAGCACTTCGATCACATTCGGATCACGCTCGCCGTCATCCGGATAGAGCTGCTCCATCAAGCGGTCCTTGGCCACCACTTGCTGGTGATGCCGCATCAGGTACTCAAGGATCCGGTATTCGTAGGCGGTCAGCGCCAGCGGTTGTTCATCGAGGGAGGCCTGTTTGCGATTGAGGTCCAGCAGCAAAGGGCCAGCGACGATGGTCGACTGGGTGAAACCGCTGGAGCGGCGCAGCAAGGCATTGAGCCGGGCGTCCAGCTCTTCGAACTGGAAGGGCTTGACCACGTAATCATCAGCGCCGGCGGCGAGGCCTTCGACCTTGTCCTGCCAGTTGCCCCGCGCGGTGAGGATCAGGATCGGAAACGTCTTGCCCCGGGAGCGCAATTGACGAATCAGATCGAGCCCGCCCATGCCTGGCAGACCGAGGTCGATCACCGCCAAGTCATGGTTGAACTGCTCGGCCTGGTACAACGCCTCCTCGGCGTTGGCCACGGACTCGACCACGTGGCCGCTATCCGTCAGGCGGGTTTGCAGGTGATGGCGCAACAGCGCTTCATCTTCGACGACCAGCAATTTCATAACGCTCTCCTGGGCAAATCAACATCTCCAAAGACAAACTTCAACGGCTGACAGGGCGTCCTGTGGGAGCGAGCCTGCTCGCGATAGCGACGGGTCAGCCAATATTGATGCTGAATGTACCGCCGTCATCGCGAGCAGGCTCGCTCCCACAGGTTGCGCGGCTTAACCGACTGGCCGCGAAACGCTTTTTAGAAAGCGTAGTTGGCGGACAGGTAGGTCTGGGCGCTGCTGGTCAAGTCCAGCGACCCCTGTTTGCTGCCGCCGCGCTCGCTCATCTCGGTGCTGGCGTTGCTGCGCAGGTAACGGTAACCCAGCTCGACCGAGGTGTTTTGCGAAACTTGCTGCAATACACCGACCTGGCCGCCAATGGCGTAACCGATGTCGCTGTCGCGGCTGAAGCCTGGCGACTCCTGAGTCAGTTTGGTCAAACCGGCGGTGGCACCGCCGAACAATTTGGTGCTGCCACCCACCGGGTAGAACAGATCGTAACTGCCCAGCAGGTTTTCCTGACGCAGTTTAATGCCATTGTGCGAGCCCGACACGTTGTCATAAGTGGCGTAGTAGCGGGCCTTGCTGTCTTGTTGGCCCAGACGCACGCCCCAGGTGTTGTCCTTGCCGATCACACCGTCGGCGTTCGGGTGGTTGAGGTTGTCGTTCAGGGCGCTGGATTTTTTAACCTTGTCGCTGGTCTGGCCAAAGGTCAGGCCCGCGAAATTGGTGGTATCGGCGTGGGCCGCGACACTGGCGCCCATCACGGTGAAAGCCAGAAGCAGTTTTTTAAAAGTAGTCATTGGGGAGTTTCCTCATGCGCTATGTGCTTTTTGGGTACGGGGCAAGGTTACTGACCCCTCCCTGTACTGCCCCTGAACGCACTCTGAACCTGAGCTGAATCAAATCGACTACGCTGTTCTGACGACTCTTGATAAGGAGGTTTGATCATGCGTGTGTTCCTCGCCCTCGTATTACTGGCTCTGAGCGGGGTCAGCCAGGCCGCCATCCAGACCCAGGAAATTCCCTACCAGAGTGCCGACGGCACCAAGCTGATCGGCTATTACGCCTATGACGACGCCATCAAAGGCCCGCGCCCGGGCGTGGTGGTGGTGCATGAGTGGTGGGGCCTCAACGACTACGCCAAGCGCCGCGCCCGTGATCTGGCCGGTCTGGGCTACAGCGCGCTGGCGATCGACATGTTTGGCGACGGCAAGAACACCGAACACGCCAAGGACGCCATGGCCTTCATGCAAGCAGCATTGAAGGACAGCGCAGCGGCCAGTGCGCGGTTTCAGGCCGGGCTCGACTTGCTGAAGAAACAGCCACAAACCGACCCGGCCAAACTGGCGGCCATCGGTTATTGCTTCGGCGGCAAGGTGGTGCTGGACGCGGCGCGTCAAGGCGTACCGCTGGCGGGGGTGGTAAGTTTCCACGGTGCGCTGGTAACCAATACGCCAGCGACGCCTGGCAGCGTGAAGGCGAAAGTCCTGGTGGAACATGGTGCTCTGGACAGCATGGTCACGGCGCAAAACGTGGCGGCGTTCAAGACTGAAATGGACAAGGCCAAAGCCGACTACAAGTTCGTCACCCTCGAAGGCGCCAAGCACGGGTTCAGCAATCCCGAGGCGGATCGTCTGAGCCATGGCGACCACGGCGGGCCGGACATTGGTTACAGCAAGACCGCGGATGAGAAGTCCTGGGCGGACATGCAGGCGTTTTTCAAGAAGATATTTAGCTGACACACCGACAGCATTGCTCCCTGTGGCGAGGGAGCTTGCTCCCGTTGGGCTGCGAAGCGGCCCCAAACCCGGTAATCACGTTTTTTCAGACACACCGCGTTCACCGGTTTACGACTGCTTCGCAGCCGAGCGGGAGCAAGCTCCCTCGCCACAAAAGCGTTCAGCTACTACCCAGCCTCAAGGCAACCCGGCAAAATGCCCGTCATGAATTCCGTCCCCGCCCTACCCGCCTGCTGCACCCCACTCGACGCCTATTGGCCGCTGCCGTTTGCGCTGCCCGATACGGTCCTGCTGGGTACCCACTTCGATAGCAGGCAACTGGCCAGTGATGATTTCCAGCGCAGCGCCATCGATCCGCCCGCGAGCATCCAGCGTTCGGTGGCCAAGCGCCAGGCTGAGTTTCTCGCCGGGCGCGTCTGCGCTCGGGCGGCGTTGCAGCAACTGGAAGGGCTGAGTTTCATCCCGGCCATCGGCGAAGACCGCGCACCGGTGTGGCCAACGCATATCACCGGCTCGATCACCCACAGCACCGGCCGGGCAGCTGCGATTGTCGCGAACAAGGCGCACTGGCGCGGTCTGGGGATGGACCTGGAAAACCTGCTCGATGCGGAGCGCGCCGAACGCCTGGCCGGGGAAATCCTCACGGGGCCTGAGTTGCAGCGCATGAGTGCCGGGGCTCGCGATCAATTGGCAATGCTGGTGACGTTGACGTTTTCGGTGAAGGAAAGCCTGTTCAAGGCGCTCTACCCGATCGTGCAGAAGCGCTTCTATTTCGAACACGCCGAAGTGCTGGAGTGGAGCGCGGGGGGGGAAGTGCGGTTGCGGTTGCTGACGGACCTGTCTGGTGAATGGCGTCACGGCACTGAGCTGGATGCGCAGTTTGCGGTGATGGATGGGCAGCTGTTGAGTCTGGTCAGCATCAAGGCCTGAGGATTTGTAGCGCCTGACAGGGCCTCTTCGCGGGCAAGCCTCGCTCCTACAGGAGTTGTGTGAATCCTGTAGGAGCGAGGCTTGCCCGCGAAGGCGATTGTCCAGACAACAAAAATCTCAACGCCGCTCCTGATTCCTCGGCCAGCTCAAACTGAAACAGGCCCCGCCCAGGCTTTTGCTCCTGCCGATCAATGCTCGTCCGTCATGCCAATGAATGATTCGCCGCACGATCGACAACCCTAACCCATGCCCGCCCGAGGCACGGGTGCGGCTGTCATCGAGGCGCAGGAACGGGGTGAAAATTTTCTCCCAGGCTGTTTCCGGCACGCCCGGCCCGTCATCCTCGACATCCACCCGACAGCGCTGCTGCCCCACCTGATAGCTGACGGTCACTCGTGAATGGGCGTGGCGCATGGCGTTACTCACCAGGTTCTGCAACGCTCGGTGCAGGTAGCGAGGCTCGGCCTCGACCCAGGCGTCGTCGCAATCGGCGGCCGACAGGCACAAACCGCGCTGCACCGTGACCTCGGCGCGCAACGGCGCCAGTTCTTCGATCACCTGATTGACCAACGCATCCAGATCGATCCGCTGAAAATTCAGCGCTGGCGAACCTTGCTCCAGCCGCGCATAGGTGAGCATCTCGTCGACCAGCCGATCGAGGTCCTCGATGTCGTGATCCATGCCTTCGCGGTATTTTTCCAACGCTTGCGGTGTGGTGGCCGAGCCGATCATCTCCAGGCCAAAACGCAACCGCGCGACCGGCGTGCGCAGTTCATGGGACACGGCACGCACCAGTTCTCGCTGAATCGCCAACAATTGCTGCAAGTGCTCGGCCATGCCGTTGAACGCTGAGGCCAGGCGCCCCACCGAGTCCGCGCCGCGTGCCGGCACGCGGGTTTCCAGGCTGCCCTTGGCGATGCGCGTGGCGGCGGCTTCCAGCCCGCGCAAACGGCGCTCTAGCTGACGCACCAACAGATAGACGATCAAACCGATCAGGCTCAGGCCAAGGGCCGCAATCAGCACCAGCCACTCGGGCGGGTAAGGATTCATTTGATACAGCGGGCCGATTTCCAGCACCCATGGCGTACCGACCATGCCGGCAAACACCCGGATCGAATCGCCGCCCTTGCCCAGCGCCATTACCGTGTCGCCTTCGGACACGCGGCGGCTCTGGTCTTCGTCCATGTCAGCCTGATCGATCGTGACTAGCTGCAGATCAAAACCGAACCCCTTCTCTTCCTTTAACTGCGCCAGACGTTTGGGTTGCTCGGCCACCGGGTAGCGCACCAGCTCATCAGCCAACAGGTAAATGGTCGCCCGCGCCAGTTGTTCGCTGATCTGCTGGACTTCCCCGGTGAGCACCAGTTGTTCCTTGTCGCTGACCAAACGGTAAACCTTCGCCGCATGCGGGCCGGTCTGCTCCACCAGTGCCTGACCACGCAGCACACGGGTGCGCTGGGTCAGGTCGAGGTCGGTCTGGGGGAATGTCTTCAGCGCCAGCGGAATCCCGAGCAAGCGCTCCCACACCAGCAAGGCCCGATGGCGCTCGGTTTCGTTCATCGGTTGCAGGTTGTCGGCCATCAGCGAGAACGTGCCGTGGGCCAGGCGCTCGCGGTATTGCTCGCTGCGCACCTGATTGAGCAAGTGCAAGGCCAGCACGCCGAGTACGGCCACCAGAATCAGCGCCGCGCACATGCCGCCATAAATGCGCAGGAAGATCGAGTTCACAGCGACATGTCTGCGCAGGCTTCAGGAACGAACAGATAGCCTTTGCTGCGGATGGTTTTGATCAGCCGCGGATGCTCAGGGTCATCGCCGATCTTCGGGCGGATGCGTGAAATGCGCACGTCGATGGAACGGTCCTGGCCGTCATAACCGATACCGCGCAGCGCGGTGAATATTTCCTCGCGAGACAGAATGCGCCCGGCGTTGGCCACCAGCAGCCAGAGCAAATCGAACTCGGCACTGGTCAACTCGATGCCTTTGTCATGCAGCCAGGCCTCGCGCAACGCGTTGTCCACCACCAACGGGCCGAACTGCAGACGCCGTTGTTTTTCCGGAGCGGGTTCAGGGGGTTCACTGCGCCGCAACAAGGCCTGGATGCGCGCCAGCAGCAGGCGTGGGCGAACCGGTTTGCAGACGTAGTCATCAGCGCCGAGGTCGAGGCCGAGGATTTGATCGGTGTCATCGGTGCGTGCGGTGAGCATCAGGATCGGGCCGTCATACTTGTCGCGAACCTTGCGGCAAATGCTCAGGCCATCTTCGCCCGGGAGCATCAGGTCGAGGATCACCAGGTCCGGTTTCTCCTTGATGATGCGTGCTGCCGCAAGGGCGCCGTTGCCCTCGATCGACACGCGCAGGCCATTGGCTTCGAGGTAGTCGCGAGTCAGTTCGGCCAGACGCTGGTCGTCCTCGACAATCAATACCTGCCAGACTTCTTGCTCCACGGTGACCTCTGCTTGCCAACATCACTTTAAAAGGAAGGATCCTCCCGTCTTTTTGTAATGATTGGGGAGGATAAGAATGCATCTGCATTGGCCGATTGTATAAACGGCGCACGTCTGGAACACAAGCGGGTAAATGCGTTCGGACACAGCGGTTTTTTGTGATAGGGTTCGCGCCCTTAAAAATCCGAATGACTGTTTTCAATCGTTGAAAATCAGTGAAAAACAGTCCGCTCCAGCTAGGTCGCGGCCTACACGCTCGTTCCACCTTTCACACACAATTTACGCACAGGTTTATCCACAGGTAGTACGTTGCAACACCCTCAAAAACGCATTATCTTGTACCTCGGCGCCAAAAAAACCCTACATGTAGGGTTTTAGCTTAAAAGCCCAACCACATTTCAGACCAGAAACTCAAGCGCTTTATTGCCTGTTTATGGTTGAACCAAGCACGATTTTACAAGCCCAAACCGCATGTGCGGATGGCACCGTTTTTTCAGGCCAGAACAGCCAGAACGGTACGGGTGTTGCAGTCAAAACTGGCACCCCTGAAAGGAATCCGGCTTCGAGCCCTGGCTCGAGGCCAAAGACTTCGGCAAGGAAGCGGCATCATTAGCCTTTTCCTACTGTCCCGAAGTTGTTATGCCCGACGCCACGTCGGTTGTAGTGCTTCAGGACAGAACGGTGGGCACCGTGATGGTGCCCAAACAAACATAGAGAATGTGGAGACAACCCCCCATGCAAACCGACACAACTCGCGAGAACCCGCAGGGCACCTTGCCGCAGGCCGCCGATTCGAATTCGGATCTGTCCGCCACCGCGCCTGGCCAGCTGCGCGTGATCAAGCGTAACGGGACTGTCGTTCCTTACACCGATGACAAAATCACCGTCGCCATCACCAAAGCGTTTCTTGCAGTTGAAGGCGGCACCGCTGCCGCTTCGTCGCGCATCCACGACACCGTTGCCCGCCTGACCGAACAGGTCACCGCGACCTTCAAGCGTCGCATGCCATCGGGCGGCACCATCCACATCGAAGAAATCCAGGACCAGGTCGAACTGGCCCTGATGCGTGCCGGCGAGCAGAAAGTGGCGCGCGACTACGTGATCTACCGTGACGCCCGCTCCAAGGAACGCGCTGTACGCACCCCTGCCGAGGAAGCGGTTCAGGCTCACCCGTCGATCCGCATCACCCGCGCCGATGGCAGCCTTGCACCTCTGGACATGGGCCGTCTGAACACCATCGTCACCGAAGCGTGCGAAGGCCTGGAAGAAGTCGACGGCGACCTGATCCAGCGCGAAACCCTGAAGAACTTGTACGACGGCGTGGCCCTGACCGACGTCAACACCGCCCTGGTGATGACTGCCCGTACGCTGGTCGAGCGTGAGCCGAACTACTCGTTCGTGACCGCCCGCCTGCTGATGGACACCCTGCGTGCCGAAGGCCTGAACTTCCTGGGCGTCGCCGAGAGCGCGACCCACCACGAAATGGTCGACCTGTACGCCAAGGCGCTGCCGGCGTACATCGCCAAAGGTATCGAATTCGAGTTGCTGAACCCGGTCCTGGCGTCCTTCGACCTGGAAAAACTCGGCAAGGCGATCAACCACGAGCGCGATCAGCAGTTCACGTACCTGGGCCTGCAAACCCTGTACGACCGTTACTTCATCCACAAGGACGGTATCCGCTTCGAACTGCCGCAGATTTTCTTCATGCGCGTGGCCATGGGCCTGGCAATCGAAGAGAAGAACAAAGAAGACCGTGCAATCGAGTTCTACAACCTGTTGTCGTCCTTCGACTACATGTCGTCGACCCCGACCCTGTTCAACGCCGGTACTTTGCGTCCACAGCTGTCGAGCTGCTACCTGACCACCGTGCCGGATGACCTGTCGGGCATCTACCACGCGATCCACGACAACGCCATGTTGTCGAAATTCGCTGGCGGCCTGGGTAACGACTGGACGCCGGTTCGTGCACTGGGTTCGTACATCAAGGGCACCAACGGCAAATCCCAGGGCGTTGTACCGTTCCTGAAAGTAGTGAACGACACCGCCGTCGCCGTTAACCAGGGTGGCAAGCGCAAAGGCGCTGTCTGTGCCTACCTGGAAACCTGGCACATGGACATCGAAGAGTTCATCGAACTGCGCAAGAACACCGGTGATGACCGTCGTCGTACCCACGACATGAACACCGCCAACTGGATCCCTGACCTGTTCATGAAGCGCGTCTTCGATGACGGCCCGTGGACCCTGTTCTCGCCATCCGAAGTTCCGGACCTGCACGACCTGACCGGCAAGGCCTTCGAAGAGCGTTACGAGTACTACGAAGCCCTGTCCCAGTACCCAGGCAAGATCAAGCTGTTCAAGACCATCCAGGCCAAAGACCTGTGGCGCAAAATGCTGTCCATGCTGTTTGAAACCGGCCACCCATGGCTGACCTTCAAAGACCCGTGCAACCTGCGCAGCCCGCAGCAGCACGTGGGCGTGGTTCACAGCTCGAACCTGTGCACCGAGATCACCTTGAACACCAACAAGGACGAGATCGCCGTTTGCAACCTGGGCTCGATCAACCTGCCGAACCACATCACCAATGGCAAGTTGGACACCGCCAAGCTGGAACGCACCGTGAACACCGCCGTTCGCATGCTCGATAACGTTATCGACATCAACTACTACTCGGTGCCACAAGCGAAGAACTCCAACTTCAAGCACCGTCCGGTCGGTCTGGGCATCATGGGCTTCCAGGACGCTTTGTACCTGCAGCACATCCCTTACGGTTCCGACGCTGCCGTCGAGTTCGCCGACAAGTCGATGGAAGCGGTCAGCTACTACGCGATCCAGGCTTCCTGCGACCTGGCCGACGAGCGCGGTGCCTACGAGACGTTCCAGGGTTCGCTGTGGTCCAAAGGCATCCTGCCGCTGGATTCGCAACAGATCCTGATCGAGCAACGTGGCCAGAAGTACATCGACGTTGACCTGAACGAATCCCTGGACTGGGCACCGGTTCGCGCCCGTGTGCAGAAAGGCATTCGTAACTCCAACATCATGGCCATCGCACCGACCGCGACCATCGCCAACATCACTGGCGTGTCGCAGTCGATCGAACCGACTTACCAGAACCTCTACGTGAAATCGAACCTGTCGGGCGAATTCACCGTGATCAACCCGTACCTGGTTCGCGACCTCAAGGCTCGCGGTCTGTGGGACTCGGTCATGATCAACGACCTGAAGTACTACGACGGTTCGGTGCAGCAAATCGAGCGCATCCCGCAAGAACTCAAAGAGCTCTACGCCACTGCGTTCGAAGTGGACACCAAGTGGATCGTTGACGCGGCCAGCCGTCGTCAGAAGTGGATCGACCAGGCTCAATCGCTGAACCTGTACATCGCCGGCGCTTCGGGCAAGAAGCTGGACGTGACCTACCGCATGGCTTGGTACCGTGGTCTGAAAACCACCTACTACCTCCGCGCCCTGGCCGCGACCAGCACCGAGAAGTCGACCATCAACACCGGCAAGCTGAACGCTGTTTCCAGCGGCGGCAACCACGGTGACGACTCGGTCCTGGCAGCTCCTGCCGGCCCTGCTCCAGTGCCGAAGGCGTGCGCCATCGACGAGCCGGATTGCGAAGCTTGCCAATAAGCTGAGCCGGTGAGCGCTGAAAGGCGCTTACCTCGATACCCCCCGATGAGCCTCTGGCTTGTCGGGGGTTTTCTTTTGCCCCAAGAAAAGACAGATCAAAAGATCGCAGCCTTCGGCAGCTCCTACAGGTGTACGCAAGACCTGGGTAGGAGCTGCCGAAGGCTGCGATCTTTTGATCTACCTAGCCTGGAGAAAAACCACAGCAAAAAAAAACGGCAAAACCTGAAGCGCAGGTTTTGCCGTTTGTGCTTTACAACCGCAGCCTCCACCGGACGTCCGGTGGAGGCTGTCACCGGGTTAAACCGGAACGGTGAAAGAGTCTCCGTTGTTGGTCATGAACGTCTCGATGGTGTTGGACCCGGCATACCAGTCCTTCAGGAATACCCCGGAATCCAAGTTGCCACTTGCAAGGTCGGCGGCATTGAAGATGTAGGCACCCAAGTCGTTTTTGACCACCCGAACATCGCTGAGGCTCTGGATGTTTTTCAGGGTAACGGTGTCGATGCCGGTTGTGCCTTCATCGAAGATGCCGACCATGGTTTTGGAGTAGACAACATATGAATCACCTCCTTCACCACCGAATCCGTCACCTGAAGCACTCAAGTAAAGAGTGTCCGCCCCGACGCCACCGAGAAGTTCATAGCCGTGGCCAATCCCCGTCAGCGAGTCATTCCCATCACCTCCATCAGCCACTCCTGAGTACACCGTCAGCCGATCATTGCCCATCTCACCATAAAGCGTAGTTCCGGCGTCATGGTTGCTGCTGACCATGTAATCGTTACCGCTACCACCATACAACGTATCAGCTTGTTCGGCAGTCGATGGGGTCAAGAAGAGAGCACTAACGTCACTACTCGTATCGCCGTATATGAAATCATCGCCGTCGCCCCCGTAGATAAGATCGTTACCGCCCCCCCCTTCAAGCGTGTTGGACAAAGCATTGCCGGTAAGCGTGTCATTGAGGCCTGAGCCAATCAGGTTGTCGATGTTGTTCAGTACATCGCCTTGCGCGTCACCACCAGATGCGGTGCCCGCCTGAAGGTTTATCTGGACTGCATCGGTGCTGGTCAAATACCACGCCCCATCGCCTCTACCAGTACCATTCAAAATATCAGCACCGCCTCCCCCGATGAAATTTTCCTTCGCCCCCGTGCTTCCAGTGAAGGTATCCGCCTGGCTCGTGCCCTGAAAGACCTCGAAGGATGTATAAGCGTCGCCAGCAGCAACGCCGGTCAACACAGGTACACTTAGATCAAGAGTGATGCCCGAGCTCTCATTGGCAAAGCTGATCATGTCAAAACCATCCCCACCATCGAACCGGTCAGCGCCATTGCTTCCGATGAATACATCACCGTAGCTGGAGCCTTTAAGCACCTCGATACTGTTGTAGGTATCACCAGTCGCAATACCAGTGTTGACCCCGGTATTGGTGTTGATCGTCACACCGGTCAGGCTGTCCGCATAACTAACCGTGTCAGTACCATCACCGCCGATGAACTGATCCGCACCTGCACCACCCAACAGAACATCGTTACCGATGCCGCCAGTGATGACGTTGTCGCCGGCATTGCCATAACCCGTAAAGTTCCCGGTACCCGTATACGTCAGGCGCTCGATGTTGCCCGCCAGAGAGAGCGATGACATCGTGGTACGTACTTCGTCATCACCGCCGCCGATTTGTTCGATGATTGAGACACCATTGCCACTAATGACGTAGACATCGTTACCAGCGCCCCCTTCAAGCACGCTGCTACTGGTGTTACTGGCCAGCGTGTCATTGAACGCGGTACCAATGACCTTATCGATGCTGCTGAGCTTGTCGCCCTGGGCGTCACCACCGGCACCCACGGCACCGGCGACCAGGCTAACGCTCACCGCCGCACTGGACGTTGAGTAATCGACTGTATCGTTGCCGGCGAGCCCGTCAAACGTGTCCGCGGCGCTGCCACTGATGAAGGTGTCATCACCCAGCCCACCCTGAATAATTTCGATACCGTTGTAGGTATCGCCAGCCGCAATCCCGGTATTGATCCCGGTCTTGGTGTTGATCGTTACCGCAATGTAGTTGCTGTCGGAATAGCTGACGGTGTCGATCCCGGCACCGCCGATGAACTGGTCAGCACCCGCGCCCCCCATCAACGTGTCAGTGCCGGCACCGCCAGTGATGACGTTGTCACCGGTATTGCCATAACCCGTAAAGCTACCGGTGCCGGTATACGTCAGGTTCTCGATGTTAGCTGCCAAAGACATCGACGTCAGAGTGGTACGAATTTCATCGTTACCTCCGCCCGCCTGCTCAATAGTCGATACGCTGTAACCATTAACGATGTAGACATCATTGCCAACACCACCCTCCAGCACTGCGCCGCTGGCATTAGCGCTCAGTGTGTCGCCGAAAGAGGAACCAACCACACGCTCGATCAAGCTCAAACTATCGCCTTGAGCATCGCCTCCCAAGCCAGTTCCCGTAACCAGACTCACCGTCACTGCGGCGGCTGAGTTCAGATAAGAGGCGGTATCGACACCATTACCACCATTCAAGACATCCGCACCCGCCCCACCATCCAGCAGGTCATTGCCATCTCCACCGCTCAGCGAATCATTCCCCACGACCCCATAAAGCTCATCCGCTCCCGAAGTACCTACCAGAGTATCCGTACCCACTGTTCCATTAATCACTGCCATTTTTTCTTCCTTGCCGTTTTGATGAATCGGTAGCTAACGCAATAACTCAGCAGCGTCTCATCCTTCCCGGAATGCCCGCTGAGCATGATCACTGATCGGTTTGAGCAGATAAGAAATGACGCTTCGGGATCCAGTCTTGATCATCGACTCCACGGGCATACCCGGCACCAATGCCAGCCCTTGCAGCTTTGCCATTTCGGTCTTGGGAATTCTTATGCCTGCACGATAGAAGCCAACACCCGTGCGTTCGTCCTGAATCAAATCCGCCGACAGGCGAGCCACGGTGCCGCTCAATTCGGGAGTGGTGCTGCGATTGAAAGCACTCAGGCGCAACGTGGCGTCCTGACCGAGAGACACCTGATCGATGTCCTGGGCACTAATCTTCGCCTCCACCAACAACTCATCATCGGCCGGCACGATCTGCATCAAGCCTTCAGCCGGGGAAATCACCCCCCCCACCGTATGCACCGACAGTTGCTGCACGCGCCCGGCTATCGGTGAAGTGATGTCGATGCGCTTGAGCTGATCACTGGTGGTAATTTCACGCTCGATCAACTCGCCCTGGCGTGCGAGCAAGTCGCGTAGCTCCTCCGAGACTTCGCTGCGAAAGGTCTGATCGATCTGAAGCCGCTGCAACTCGGTTTCGGCGATTTTTCCCCGGGCTTCGGCGATAGAGGCCATCAGTTGTCCGCGCTCACCGCGCAATCGAGCGATGCCACGGGCCAAGGCGTTAACCCGATCCAGGGTCATCAGGCCTTTGTCGAAGAGTTTTTTGACCGCCTGATATTCCTTGTCGATCAGTTCGATTTCTTCGGTCTTGGTTTTCTGCTGAATATCGTGGCCGACGATGGTCTCCTTCAGTTGCTGCATCCGCTCGTGCAGTTGCTTCTTCTGCCCTTCGCGGGACGCACGCCGGTCCAGGAACAACTGCTGTTCGCTGACCATGACAACTCGCGCCTGCTCGGCACTCATGCGTGCGAGCAACTCGTTCGGCACCACCACTTCACCGGCATTGTCGCGTTCAGCCTCTAGCCGTGCCTGCCGTGCCCACGCTTGATTCAATGACTTGCTCACAATCGACTGACTGGCCGCTGACAACGTCGCATCGAGGCGCAGCAAGACATCCCCCGCCGAAACCTGCTGGCCTTCCTTGACCAGTAACTCAGCCACTACGCCGCCGGTGGGGTGCTGAATTTTTTTGACGCTGCCTTCTACCGCGAGAGTGCCGGTGGCAATCACTGCACCGGACAAGTTGGTGCAGATCGCCCAGGTCAGACCGCCACCGAGCAACACCACCAGCGAAATCACACCCAGGCGCAAGTGACGGGACAACGAATGGGTCAGGGTACTATCTTGATCGTTATGCATCAGTTGGACACTCCCATTTCCACGACATTGGTTGCTGGCCGGGAGGCCGGTGGAGCGGGTTTTCTCAGCACGGATTCTTTAGGCCCAAAGGCAGCCTGAATCCCGTTTTCCAGAATCAGCACCTGATCGATCACCGATAGGATGTTGGTGCGATGGGCGATGACCACAACGATGCCGCCGCGCGCCTTGACTGCCAGGATCGCCTTGGCCAGCGCATGCTCGCCTTCGGCATCGAGGTTGGAATTGGGTTCGTCCAGTACCACCAGGAACGGGTCGCCGAACAATGCTCGGGCCAGGGCAACGCGTTGACGCTGACCGGCAGACAGATTGACACCCCCCTCACCAACTTGGGTTTCGTAGCCTTGGGGCAATTGCAGAATCAGCTCGTGAACACCCGCCAGTTGCGCGGCGGCAACAATCGCACCGTCTGCAGCCGAAGGGTCAAGTCGTGCGATGTTCTGAGCCACTGTGCCGGTGAATAACCCCACGCTCTGTGGCAGGTAGCCGATCAGCTTTCCGCGAGCCTTATCCGTCAACAGATCAAGCGGCGCAGCGTCAAGCCGCACATGTCCACGGGCCGGCCGCCAGGCGTTGACCAGAACGCGGGCTAATGAGGATTTGCCCGACGCGCTCGGTCCAACCACGCCGACAGCGGTGCCTGCTGCTACGGTGAAATTTACGTTTTGAAGTGTCAGGCGCTGACTGCCGGGAGGTGCAGCGAAAATCCCTTCCACCTGCAAACTACGGTGAGCCGCTGGCAACTCGGTCTTGTTTTGCTGATCAGGAAACAGGCTGAAGACTTCCAGCAGTTTCTGCCAGGCGATATGCGCGCCTAGCAAGCTGCGCCAGGTGGCGATGACTTGCTCAGCAGGCGCCAGCGTACGGGCCACGATGATTGAAGCGGCAACCATCGTGCCGCCACTCAGGTCACCTTCGATCACCAGATAGGCACCAAGGGCTAGCGATCCAGATTGCACAGCCAGTCGCAAGTTTTTCGAAATACCGCCAAAAAAGCTGCCGATATCCACGGAGCGCCGCTGCAGGGTGGTGTAAGTACCGTGGTAGTTTTGCCAAATGGCCGAGGCATTTTCAACCATACCCATGGCCGCGAGCGCTTCGGCGTTCTGGTGGGCCTGTTGGCCGTGGTGATTGCGCTTGTTCAATGCTTCGGCCGTGGCCTGCATCAACTTTCTGGTTTGTCGGTCAGTCATGATCGTCAATGCGATCAGGATGATCATCAGTGCAGTGGTCAACCAGCCGAACGACGGGTGGATATAGAAGCAGACCGCCAAATAGACCGGCATCCACGGCAAATCGAAGAATGCCACCAGCCCAGGCCCGCCGATAAAACCACGGATCTGATCCAGCTCCTGTGCTGGTTTCAGGGCATCTCCGGTAATCGGCGTTTTCAATGAGGCGCCGGAAATGACGCTGAAGACCCGAGAAGACAACGCCAGATCGAGGGAGGAAGCAATTCTGACCATGACCCGGGAACGCACGATGTCCAGCAGGCCGGACAATGCGTAAACACCAAGCACCAGCAGACCCAGGGCGACCAGCGTCGGAATGCTTTGACTGGGAATGACCCGGTCATAGACTTCCAACATGAACACCGGGCCGATCAGCGCCAGAATATTGATCACACCGGAAAACAATGCAGCGCCGATCAGTCCCTGACGCAATACCGATTTCAGTTGCAGCGCCACGACAGGCGCACTGACGGCTTTATGACTTTTCACTGGCCTTCCATCCCTAGGGTTTTGCATGGCTTCCATGTCGCCGAACAAATGTTCTGGCTGTATGACTCAGGTCGAATGAAAACTTGACGCGCATCGACCTGCGTACGCCGAGAGTGCAAGTTCCACACCAGACAGGCCCGACGAACGGTAGAAATTCACTCAGCCACTTTTCCATCGGGAACAAAAAAACCGATGCCTTGCGGCATCGGTTTTTTAGAACTGGCGAATTACATCAGGTCATCTGAATGATGGTCTGCATGATGGTGCTCTGGGTGGAGATGGTCTTGGCGTTTGCCTGGTAGTTGCTCTGGGCCTTGATCAGCTCGACCAATTCATTGGTCAGGTTGACGTTGGACTCTTCCAGGGAGTTGGACACGACCGAACCCAGAGTGCCAGTCGTTGGCGCATCGACACCCGCCACGCCTGAGGCGAAGGTTTCTTTCCAGCGGGTACCACCGATCGGCTGCAAGCCTTGCTCGTTGGCGAAGCTGGCGACTGCAACCTGGCCGATGGCCTTGGTTTGCTGGTTGCTGAAGTTGGCGGTCATGACGCCGGTGGCGTCGATGGTCAGGCTGGAGATCTGGCCAGTGGCGTAGCCGTCCTGGTATTGGGCGGTACGAGCGGTTGGCGAGTTGTAAGAGGTGGTCAGCGCCATGTTGAAAGCGATACCGCCTGCAGCCGCCGTGGAACCATTCGGCCCCCAAGTCGGCGGAATCGTCGCGGCGTTGGTCACTGCCCCCGGGACCCAGCCTGACATGGTCAAGGTGTTACCAGTCTTGGTCCAGCCAGAAACTGCGGTAAGCGTAGCGATACTACCGTCAGAGTTGAAGGTGATTTCAGCCACGGCTGGCGTCAGGGTGGTACTGGCCGGGTTCGATGGGGTGCGACCATCCATGTAAGTGTGGATACGCCAGGCGTTAGTACCCGTTTTCACGTAGTACTGATCCATGGTGTGCTCGTTGCCCTGACTGTCATAGACCTTGGTAGAGATGGTCTTGTTATAGCTATTGGTGTCAGTCGGGCTGAACGTGGCCACAGTCGGCGTAACCTCGGACGAGTTCAGGTTCATCGTCTGATCGACTTTGGTGGTCGGATTCGGCTTGAGGGCCGTGGTATCGATCTTCAAGTCAGTCAACACACCGTTGACGATCTTGCCGTTGGCATCGACGCCGTAACCCTGCAAACGGTTGCCGTTGTTATCCACGACATAGTTTTCAGCGTCGGTCTTGAACGCACCGGCACGGGTGTAGCTCAGGGAACCGTTGTCACTGAGGATGAAGAAGCCGGTGCCCTGGATGCCCATGTCCAGCACGTTGCCGGTGTTGTTCACGTCGCCCTGGCTGAACTGTTGGGAAACGTTGGCCAGGCGCACGCCGTTACCAATGGTCTTGCTGCCGGTACCCAGGCGAGTGGCCGAGTACACGTCTTCGAATTCTGCACGGGACGATTTGAAACCGGTGGTGGCAACGTTGGCGATGTTGTTGCCGGTCACGTCCAGTTGTTTGTTGGCTGCATAGAGACCGCTAAGGCCGATACTGAAAGACATATTCCACTCCTTTGTGCCGTGTTAGTCGGCTCTATATACCAATGGTTTGTACTTTGGACAGGGCAACGCTGCCCATGCCTGCCAGGTTCAGCATCAACTCACCGCCGGTCTGGCTGATGGTCACGCTGTTAACGGTCGCTGGCAGATAAGTAATCAGCGATGTCGCCTTGCTGTCGATGGTGGCCGTCGCGCCGAAGGTGTAAGTACCCGCCGGTGCTACCGCGCCCGCATCGTCCTTGCCGTCCCAGATGAAACTGGTGTTGCCGGCACTTTGACTGCCCAACTCGAGAGTACGGATGGTCTTGCCTTCCGAGTTGTTGATCTTGACGGTGGCGGCGGCAACCGAAGTTGGCACCACGACGGTCCCGTTGAGGCTCTTGGAGGTGTCGACCACGGCTTTGTCGGTCTGCGCGATGACCGAACGGCCCACCAGCGAAGAAGCCTGCAAGGCTTGCGAGGAGCTGTAGCTGCTGGCAAGGCCGCTGACTGTATCGTTCAGCGTGGTGATACCTTCCAGGCTACTGAACTGCGCCAGCTGGGCCACGAACTCGCTGTTGTCCTGAGGATCGAGCGGGTTCTGGTTTTTCAGCTGAGTTACCAGCAGTTGCAGGAACGCGTCCTTGCCCAGCGCCTGGCCGCCGGTAGAGGCCGAGGTCAGGCTGTCTTTAGTGGTAGTGGTCTGGACCGAAGAGTTGGCCAGAACATCGCTGATAACGCTCATACGAATCGCCCCTTATCACTGACCGAGGGTCAGGACCTTCTGCATCATGGTTTTGGCGGTATTCATCATTTCGGCGTTGGTCTGGAACGAACGGCTCGCGGAAATCATGTCGGCCATTTCTTCGACGACGTTGACGTTGGGGTAGTAGACGTAGCCCTTGCCATCGGCAGCCGGATGGTTCGGCTCGTAGCGCGCTTCAAGGTTGCTCTGGTCTTCGACCACGCCCAGCACTTGCACGCCTTGACCGGCAGCGTCCTGGTTCTGGAACAGCGAATCGCTGCCGCCGCTCTGGCCGCCCTGGAACATGGTGGCGAACACCGGGTGACGGGCGCGGTAGGTCTGGTCGATGCTCGACGAGACGGTCTCGGCGTTGGCGATGTTACTGGCGACGGTGTTCAAGCGAGTGGTCTGGGCACTCATGCCGCTACCGGCAATGTTGAAAACACTGGATAGAGACATGGATTACTCTCCGCGCAGGGCTGATACCAGCCCTTTGAATTTACTGTTGAGCAGGGTGAAGCTGGCCTGGAAGTTGACCGCGTTTTCCGCGTAGTTCGACTGTTCCAGTTGGGCGTCCACGGTGTTTTGGTCGATCGACGGTTGCATCGGCGTGCGATACATCAGCGACTCGTCGCCATTGCCCAGGCCTTCAGCTTCGATGTGACGGCTGTTGGTCATGTTCAAGGCGAACTTGCCGTTTTTGGTTTTCTCGTTCTGCTCGGCGAGCACTTTCGAGAAGTCCAGATCCCGAGCCTTGTAGTTCGGGGTGTCGGCGTTGGCGATGTTGTTGGCCAGGACTTCAGCACGCTGAGCGCGAAAGCCCAGGGCTTGTTCGTGGATACCGAGCGCTTTATCGAAGCTGATGCTCATGTCGGGAAACCTTCGGGTGACCTGATTTTTCGTAACATGGACATAGCAAGCGGCGTGCCAATTAAAAAAAGCCCATAAACCGGGGCTTTGCGCGCGGTGGCAAAGCGGCAATGCCAGAAAAGCGGCAACCGATTTCCGCCGCCTGCCGCTTTTCTGCCGCTTATCACGGTAGAAAGAACACCACCCGCTTCCACATTGGATCGTGGTGGTGCCGGGAAAATCATCAGGCACAAAAAAAACGGGAGCCCCTGAGGACTCCCGTTTTTATGCCTGCCGCTTTTGCATCACTTCGCCTGGTAAATGATCCCCGGGCTGCACTGGACCATCTGGTAATGATCCGGCAAACCGTTCAGCGCTTCGGATGCGCCAAGGAACAGATAACCGCCCGGCTTCAGCGTGCTGTGAATGCGCAACAGGATGTCTTTCTTCACCTCGGCGGAGAAGTAGATCAGCACGTTGCGGCAGAACACGATGTCGAACTTGCCCAGGGCCGCGTAGCTGTCGAGCAGGTTGAACGAGCGAAATTCCACCCGACTCTTGATCGGCGCCTTGATCGCCCAGCGTCCCGGCCCTTTCGGGTCGAAGTAACGCTGAAGGCGCTCGGGCGACAGACCGCGACCGATGGCCAGGCTGTCGTACTCGCCGGTTTTGCAGTTGGTCAGCATGGTGCCGGACAGGTCAGTGGCAACGATCTGCACGCCCATCTTCAACTGGCCCATGTTGACCCGCTCGAACTCATCGATGGACATCGACAGCGAATACGGTTCCTGGCCCGACGAACACGCTGCCGACCAGATCCGCAGGCGCTGGCCGGGGGCTGCCTTGATCGCTTCGGGCAATACCTTGTTCTTCAAGACTTCAAACGGATAGGTGTCACGAAACCACAAGGTTTCGTTGGTGGTCATGGCATCCACCACCATCTCGCGCAAACCGCTGCGCGGCTGAGTCTGGATGCGCTGAACCAGCTCACCCAGCGATTTGATGCCCTGCTGTTCCATCAGTTTGTTGAGACGGCTCGAGACCAGGTATTGCTTGTTTTCACCGAGCAAAATGCCACAGGCTTTTTCCAGGAATACCCGGAACTGTTCAAAATCCAAATTACCCGTAGACAAAGATGCCGCCTCTTAAATCGTGTTGACCGCCAGGGACAGAAGGCCCCTAGCTGTTATCTGCTGCTTTGATCCGGTCGACTACCCGGGATGCCAGGTCATCAGGACGGAATTTGGCCAGGAAGTCATCGGCACCGACCTTCTTGACCATCGCCTGATTGAACACACCCGACAACGAAGTGTGCAGGATGATATGCAGCTTTTGCATGCGCGGGTCGTTGCGGATCTCGGCCGTCAGGGTGTACCCGTCCATCTCCGGCATCTCGATGTCGGAGATCATCATCAGGAACTCTTCTTCCGGCTTCTTGCCCTCGTCGACCAGCTTGCGCAGGTAATCCAGCGCTTGCTTGCCATCGTTCAACGCGACCACTTCGACACCGACCGTTTGCAGGCAACGGGTCACCTGCTTGCGCGCCACCGACGAGTCATCGACCGTCAGCACGCGCAAGGACAACGCCTTGTGCTGAGTCTCGACATCCACCACGCCCACCGAAATCGCTTCCGGTGTCGGTGACACTTCCGCCAGCACCTTCTCGACGTCGATGATTTCGACTAACTGATTGTCGACCCGAGTCACAGCCGTCAAGTAATGATCGCGCCCGGTGCCCTTGGGTGGCGGATGAATCTCCTCCCAGTTCATGTTGACGATGCGCTCTACCGACCGAACCAGGAAACCCTGAGTCTTGGTGTTGTACTCCGTGATGATCACGAAGGGATTGCTTTGATCTTTCAGCGCTCCGGAACCGGTCGCCATTGCCAGATCCAGAATCGGAATGGTCGCCCCCCGAATATTCGCCACACCGCACACGACAGGACTGGACTTGGGCATCAGGGTCAGTTTGGGGCATTGCAGCACCTCACGAACCTTGAATACGTTGATGCCATACAGCTGCTGGCCGTCAAGACGGAACAACAACAGCTCAAGGCGATTCTGCCCTACCAGTTGCGTGCGCTGGTTCACCGAATCCATTACACCAGCCATGCCCAGACTCCTACACCAACGCTAAGTGTGTTTGCGACGCACATTCATCACTAAACGGCACGGCGCTTGCTTTTTAACTTTTATGAACACAGAACCGACATTTTTCCGACACCTGACATCAACCTGCCGCAGATTACTCTGCGCGATGTCGGCCGCTTGCCTGTTCAACGCTGGCAGCCCTGCCCTTGCTGACGCGGTTACCTTGCCTGACATGCTTATCGGCGTCACTCAGGGCTTTCTTGAATTCACCGTAGAAGACTATCTGGCGACGAGTCAAACACAAGGACGCTACGAAATCGAGGTCAACCAGCTCGATCCGCGCCTGCGCATGCCTATGTGCGACAAGGAATTGACAGCCACCCTCGAGAGCCCCGCGAGGCCTCTGGGTCGGGTCACGGTCAAGGTTCGCTGCGACAGCGCCTCCCCTTGGACAGTCTTCGTACCCGCTCAAGTACGGCTGTTTCGCGACATTGTGACCACCACCCGCCCCCTTAAGCGCACAGGGATTATCGAACCCCAGGACGTGACCCTGCGTGAGCGCGATATCAGCCTGATAAACCAGGGTTTTCTGACCTCCGTCGATCAGGCGATCGGACAGAAACTTACCCGACCAATGGTCGCCGATCAGGTCATAACCCTGGTGCATCTCGAACAGGCGGAAGTGGTTCGCAAGGGCGATCAGGTGGTGATTACCGCCCGCAGTGGTACGCTCAGCGTGCGCATGCCGGGTGAAGCGCTGTCCAACGGCGGCATGAGCGAACAGATTCGCGTGAAAAACCTTAATTCCCAGCGGGTTATCAAGGCGCAAGTCACCGCGCCCGGGCAGGTGGAAGTGGGTATGTGAGCGACCCTATAGGGCTCTGGGCCCGTGAAGATATGGCGCGCCACCCGGCTGTTGCCTAAACTGTGCCCCATGCAGGACACACGCTGGCGCATGCAAGCTCATTGATAAATGGGCCTAAAGTTTTCCGGGGGAGAGCCGAAAACATGGCAAGCGTCCAAATACCCAGAGGTTTTTTGTCATGGTCATCGATTTCAGTCGTTTAAACAGCTCCTCGTCACTTACGGGCAGTACGCGTACCAGCGTTGCTAAGGAAACCGCCGAAGCTGGCCAATCCGCGCCGCTGAATACCCCGGCCGAACAGGCCAATACCACCCAAAGCGGGGAATCGGTACACCTCAGCAATGAGGCTCAACAGTTGCAGAAGGTCACTGACAAGCTGCGCGATCAGCCTGCCGTCGACAACGCCCGCGTGGCCGAGTTGAAAGCAGCGATTGCCGATGGCAGCTATAAAGTCGACAGCAACCGTGTAGCCAGCAAACTGCTCAACTTCGAAGCCCAGCGCTAGGCCACGGCCAGCGCCAGGCTTTTGGACGCTTAAAACCCAAGGCCAGCCATGCACGACACTAATTTACTGCAACTGATCATCGACGACTTTGCTCCGGCGCAACACCTGCTGGAACTGCTGCAAACCGAGTCCCTCGCGCTGCACGGTCGCGACATGCCACTGCTCGAAGACATTCTGGCGCAGAAACAGGCAATGATCATTTTGCTCGAGCAGCATGGCCGCAAGCGCAGTGAAATCCTCGCCAGCCTCAACCTGCCGACCAATCGCCAAGGCCTGGAGCAACTTGCCAGCCATTCGAGCATCGGCGATCAGTTGCTGGCACAGAGCGACGTGCTGACCGATCTCCTGGCCCAGTGCCAGGCTGCCAACGTTAACAATGGCCAGTCGATTCTGGTTCAGCAGGCCGCCACGGCCAACCAGCTGAAAATCCTCACCGGCGGCGAGCCGCCAGCGCTCTACGATGCCCGCGGTTCAACCTCAAAACTCGCAAAACCACGCCCGCTCAGTCAGGCTTGAGCCTTTCAATGAGCACGCTCTATCAAGACACGAAACATGCTGGCAGAATGCTGGCCAGTAGTCATATTTGTCTGGAGATTGATACCCCGTGTTCAATGCCTTAAGCGCGGAAGAGGCTACGCAGCCTCCCAAGGTGCTCACCACACCCCTGGAAATCTCCGGCAATCTGCGTCAGCTGCAAGACAGCCATGACCCGCTGATCATCACGTTCCACGAGCGCAGCCAGCGTTTCCAGAGTTACCTGGTGGACGTCGACCGTGACAGCAACATGATCGCCCTGGACGAAATGATCCCCCGCGATGGCGAACGTTTTCTGCTGGCCGGCGAACCGTTCAAGGTCGAAGGTTTCCACGACGGCGTACGCATCGCCTGGGAAAGCAATGGCCCGCTGACCATCGACGACTCCGGCGATGGTCGCTGCTACCGTGGCGCGCTGCCCGATGAGGTGGTTTATCACCAGCGCCGCAATGCTTTTCGCGCGGCGTTGAAGCTGGCGCAACTGGTCGATGTCGAGCTGGGTGGCGAAAAACTCAAGTCGCCCGTCACAGGCAAATTGCTGGACATCTCCGCCACCGGCTGCAAGTTGCGCTTCGAGGGCGACATCACCGCCAGGCTGCAATTGGGCCAGGTCTACGACCGTTTCGTCGCTGCCCTGCCCTTCGGCAGCATGACGGCACCGGTCGAACTGCGCTACCTGCACTTCGAAGAAAGGATCAACACCACCTTCGCCGGCGTGCGTTTTCACAACATGAGCGGCCAGGTGCAGCGGCAGGTCGAGCGGTTCGTCTATCAGCTTCAGCGCGAAGCACGGCGTTTCGATAAAGACGACTTCTGATACGCCACTCCCATAAAAAACGGGCAGTCCCTTGCGGTGACTGCCCGTTTTTTTATGCCTTGATCAAGGCCTTGCTTCGGTAAAACTTTGCTCGCGACCTGTGTCAGGGTCTTCGGGTTCCGAATCCGTTTCAGGCACTGATTCGGGCTCTGCATCCGGATTGAAATCAGGTTCCGGGTTGACCGGGTTCTGCATCTGATCCTGCACCACCTGCTCATCGACGCGCGGGTCAAGGCAAGCCACCAGTGGCGAGCTCGACATACTGTCTGGCATGGCCACGTGATGCAGTGGAGCATCGTCCACCTGATGCAGGTTGGTGACCGCTTTCGGCCGGATTCGCCACACCAGCACCAAGGCGAAGAAGCTGAAAAAGGCATAGAGCATCTGACTGCCGAACAGCTTCATCAGCACCCCGGCCACCAGCGGCCCGATACTCGCGCCGACACCGTAGGTCACCAGCAGCATCGCCGTCAGCGACACCCGACGATCACCCTCGACGTGGTCGTTGGAGAACGCCACCGCCAGCGGGTACAGGCAGAACTGCACCAACGAGCAGAGGAACCCGGCGATGAACAGCACCTCCAGCGGCACCTGCCGCATGATCGCCAGCGGCAACGCAGCCAGCGCCAGGCTAAACGCGAAACAGCGGATCAACAGCGCCCGGTCATATCGATCCGACAGCCAACCCAACGGCCACTGCACCACCAGGCCGGCAAAAATGCAGCTACCCATGAACAGACCAACCTGTTCGGTCGACAATCCTTGCTGCGAGGCATACAGCGGCGCCAGACCGTAGAACGAACCGACGATCAAACCCGACCCCAACACCGTACTCAATGACTGCGGCACGCGCTTGATGAAGAAGCGTGGTTCCATCGGCGCCGGGTGCAAAGGCGCCGGGTGAATCCGCCGTGTCAGGGCCACCGGCACCAGGCACAGGGCGAAACACAAGGCGACCAGCATCAGCAGTTCCAGGCCCAGGCCCGGGTGCATGACCAGAATCAGTTGACCCAGCACCAACCCCAGGTACGAAGCGATCATGTAGCCGCTGAACACCACGCCACGCTTATTGGCTTCTGCCTGCTCATTGAGCCAGCTTTCGATCACCATGTACTGGCACATCATGCCCAGGCCGACGATCACCCGCAGGAACAGCCACGCGGGCAGCCAGTCCACCAAACCATGGCCCAGCACCGCCGCGCCGACGATCCCGGCGCAGGCTGAATAGGCTCGAATATGCCCGACCCGGGCAATCAGCCGATGGCCGATCTTGCCGCCCAGTACCAGGCCGAAATAGTTGGCCGCCATCAACGCACCGACCCACAGGCTATCGACTTTATCGGCCGCCAGGCGCAGGGCAAGGTAAGTACTCAACAGGCCCGAGCCGATCAACATCATCAGCGAGGCGAAATAAAGCCCCCGAAAAGATTTCAAGATTTGGCGCATCGGCGTTCCGAGCGGCTCCTTGCAGTGAATATCGGGCTATCGACAAACGATAGCCCGACGGCGACGGGTCGTCAGGCCTGGGCTGCTAGAACACGCCGTTCCCAGGGAGTAATTTCATCAAAGAAGCTGGTCAACTCCATAGTCTTCGAAGCGATGTAGCCTTCGATGAACTCCTTGCCGAACAGTTCCTTCGCCAATTGGCTACGTTTCAGACGTTCGAGAGCGGCATGCAAGGTACACGGCAACGAAAGATTATCCGGCACAACGAACTCACCCTGGATCGGCTCGCTCGGCTCCAGTTTGTTCTCAATGCCATACAACCCCGCGGCCAGGCTCGCGGCGATCGCCAGATACGGATTGGCATCGGCCCCAGGCAAGCGGTTTTCGACCCGACGAGCGACCGGTGAACTGGCCGGAATGCGCAGCCCGGCCGCACGATTGTCGTGGGACCAGCAGGCATTGTTCGGCGATGCGAAAGGATGGCACAGGCGCTGATAGGAGTTCACGTTCGGCGCAAACAGCGCAGTGAAATCCGCCATACCGGCCTGCTGGCCACCGATGAAATGACGGAAGGTCGCGGTCGGCTCGCCGGCCTTGTCGCTGAACACGTTACGCCCGGTGTCGATCTCGACGATGCTCTGATGAATATGCATCGAACTGCCCGGTGTGTGAGCCAACGGCTTGGCCATGCAGACCACGGTCAGGCCATGCTTGAGCGCCACTTCCTTGAGCAGATGCTTGAACAACAAGGTCTGGTCGGCCAACAGTAGCGGATCGCCGTGCAGCAGGTTGATCTCGAACTGGCTGACGCCCATCTCGTGCATGAAGGTATCGCGCGGCAAGCCCAGCGCCGCCATGCATTCGTAGACTTCATTGAAGAACGGCCGCAAGCCGTTATTGGAACTGACGCTGAACGCCGAATGACCGTCCTCACGACGACCGTCCAGGCCCAGTGGTGGCTGGAAGGGTTGCGTCGGGTCAGGGTTGGGCGCGAAGACGAAGAACTCCAGCTCGGTCGCCACCACCGGCGCCAGACCGAGAGCGGCGTATCGAGCGATCACGGCCTTGAGTTGGCCGCGGGTCGACAATGGCGAGCTCTCGCCGGTCAGCTCATCCGCATCACAAATGGCCAGCGCCCGAGGCTGCGAGCTCCAGGGCAAGCGGTGGATCTGCGCGGGATCAGGCACCAGCGCCAGATCGCCATCATCGCTGCCGTAAAAGCGCGCTGGCGGATAGCCGCCCATGATGCATTGCAGCAGCACTCCCCGCGCCATCTGCAAACGCCGCCCTTCAAGAAATCCTTCGGCGGTCATCACCTTGCCGCGTGGTACGCCGTTCAGGTCCGGCGTGACACATTCAATCTCATCAATGCCCGTCAATCGCTGCGCGAGTGAACGATGGCCATCGGTTGTCATGACGCAATCCTTGTTGTTGTACGAGCCGCGAACGGCGACTCGTACAAAATAGGCTCCGGCTGTTCGGAATATCAAGCAGCGTCAAACAAAAAGGTGCAGGAGCCGCCTTCGGCAGCTCGGGGGAGGTGTTATTCAGGGGATATAGAGGCTGAACAAGCCGCCGCCTAACGGGCCGCCATTGCTGATTTCGGTGCGTCCGCCCACGCCATTACGCTGGTGCAACGCGGCAATCCGCCCGGCAAAGTACAGGCCCAGGCCGGTGCTGCCACTGCTGTGGTTGATACCCTGCACGTAATCGGCCTGACGCTCGATCATCTCGGCTGGATAACCCTCGCCATCGTCGTTGATGGTCAGCACCAGTTGCCCGGCCTCATCGCTGACGCTGATCAACAAGGCATGGCGGGCATAACGAATGGCGTTGTTGATGCTGTTGGCAAGCACCGAGGCAATCAGCTCCCGATCGAAGAAACCCAGCGGGCTCAACGGGTCCACTTCATAGGTCGCGATAATGCCGCGGCTGGCGAACACTTCCTGGTGAGCCGCCAGTTGCGCCTCGATGAAGTCATCCAGCTCATGGTAGGCCGGCTGCAACGGCATCTGGTTGACGCCGAGCTTGTACAGCCCCAGCAACTGCACCAGCATGCCGTTGAGGTGGGCGAACTCGTAGTCGATCACGCCCTGCTCCGGAGTGTGCTGTTCGGGATCGGGCAAGCGCGCCAGCCATTGGCTGTGCGCCTGCATCAGCATGGCCAGGGAGTTCTTCATGTCATGCACGGTGGAGGCAATCACCGTGGAAAAGTCGAGTGACGGTTCGCTGTCGATCATTCGCCGAACGCCTTGATTTTCAGTTTCTGGTAGCGCGGATAACGCGCGTCGGTATCAGGCATCAGGCCGACGGTTTTCAGGCAGGCGCGACATTCTTCCAGTTCGGCCGACGGCACACTGGTGTCGGTGCCATGCAGCAGCGACTGCGCCATGTTCAGGGCAATACTGATGTTCTTCGGCTGCAGTGCCAGGGCTTTGCGGAATACATCCCGGGCCTCCACCAGGTTGCCGGTCTTGTACACCCGCACGCCCTGACGGTTGAGGTCGGCGGCCGCGTTGCTGGATTTGAGGATGGTCGGGTCATCGGTCAGCTTGGCGATGTCCTTCATCACGGCCGGATCGTCGCCGTAGATTTCCGCACAGTTTTTCAGCATCGAAGCGCCGGCACTCGCCTGCCCGAGCATTTGCAGCTGCTTGGCGACCAGCAGCGCCGCTTCGGCGCTCATGAACTGCTCCATGCCATCGAGGCGCATCATCGCCTGCTCGGTGAGCTTCTCGGCGGTTTCGGCATCGTTGAGCAACAAGCTGGTGGCTTTCATCAGACGTGCACGAATCTGCAAGCCGGGGTCGGAAGGATTCTCCTTCGCCACCGCACTCAGCGTTGTGTTGATTTCAAGACGGGTGCGGGTGTCCAGGCCCTTCTCACTGCCTTTGCTGATCAAGGCATGGGCCAGGCCGAGGTTACTTTCCGCATCCTTGAAACGTGACTGTGCCCCTTGGGCCACGGCCTGGCGATAGGCTCTGGAGGCGGTGTCGAAATCTTCGTTGGCCATCGCCAGCTTGCCCAGCAATGCTTGTCGGCGCACCGCCAGCGGCGACAGGCGAATAGCCTCCTCCAACACTCTCTGCGCTGTCTTGGTGTCGCCTTCGCAGACCAGCACATCAGCCATGCCGTCGTAGAGGGCCGGCATCATCGGGAAGACTTTCAGGGCCTTCTCGTAAACGCCTTTGGCCTGGCTGACCTGGCCACGCTTGAACAGCAACTGGCCCAACCCGGCAAACGCCCACGGTAAAGGCCGATCAGCAATAATGCTGTCATAGAGCCGCTCCAGCGCTTCGTTCTGGTTCATGTCACGCAACGCATCGGCGCGGTAACGCAGGCACAGCGGGGAATAACGAATGTCCTGTTTGCACAGGGCGATGCAGGCATTGAGCACTTCAACCGGTTTGCCTCGGTCAAGGGCTTGCAGGATCGGTTTGAGCAAGGTCTTACGCTGTTCCAGTCGTTCCAGGCGCTGGGCCAGGCCGGAACGGTTGAACGGCTTGGTCAGGTAAGCATCGGGCTCATGCTCCAGTGCGCTGAGCACCATGGCCTGGCTGGTTTCGGCGGTGACCATGACAAACACACTTTCATGGCTGATCAGCTTCTCGATCATCAGGTCTTCAAGCACCTGCTGACCGTTCTTCTTGCCGTCGCCCAGGTGGAAATCCTGCAGGATGAAGTCGTAGGACTTCTGCGAGCACATGCGCAGCGCCTGTTCACCGGTATCGGCGGTGTCGACGTCCTTGACGCCCAGCTCCCGCAGCATGGACCTGACGGAACTGCGGAAATCCGAGAAATCATCGACGATCAGGAAGCTTTTTTGGTGATACGACAGCATCGAAGATTTCCAGGCAATTTAAGAAGAACAACCCAAAGGCAACCACACGGGCGAGCTCAGCTTCGCGGCCTTTTTTGGCGCGCAAATGATAGCGGGAGGCCATAGGCTATCAAGCAATTTCGCATAAACCTGTGATGACGATTGCCGGCCGCCAGAAATAAAAATGACAACGACTGTTCGGGTTATCGGCCAGTAGTCGCGTTCCCTTGAAGCGGCAGGAGCGCAATTGCGCATTTGCTTGTCAAAAACTTATATCGGCCCATAAATGCGCGCTAAATAATTGAAGGCCATATTGAAAAACGGGATTATTCTGTTTTATGACCCGCGCTTTTTATACCCGCTTGCATGCAAAGCGTTTTACATCGCCAGCAAAGGCAGAAAGAAATGACCACCACCCCCAAACCCTCGGCCACAGCTCCCGAGCGACAGGCCTTGAGTCCCAGCACCCTGGACTTTCCGGTGGTGGGCATCGGCGCGTCGGCGGGTGGGCTCCAGGCCATTAAGTTGTTCTTCGAGAACATGCCCCACGACAACGGCATGGCGTTTGTGATCATTCTTCACCTGTCGCCCGACCACCAAAGCATCGCTGACAAGATCATCCAGGAATCGACCCGGATGCCGGTCCTGCAGGTCACCGAAACCGTGCCGATCGAGAAAAACCGGGTGTACGTCATCTCTCCGGCGCAGCGGCTGACGATGAATGACGGCAACCTTGAAGTCAGTGAAAACGACCCGCAGTCAGGACGCCACGCCTCGATCGATCTGTTCTTTCGTGACCTGGCCGACGTACACCAGGAACGCGCCTTTTGCCTGGTGCTCTCCGGCAGCGGCTCCGATGGCGCGGTCGGCTTGTCACGCATCAAGGAACAGGGCGGTATCACCTTGGCCCAGGTGCCGGAAGACGCCGAGTTCGACGGTATGCCACGAGCGGCCATCGAGACCGGCATGGTCGATCTGGTGTTGCCCGTGGTGGAAATGCCGCAAAAGCTGCTGGACCTGTGGCACAACTCCCGGGAAATCACCTTGCCCGCCGCCAACGATCCGGAACTTCAATCCTTCGCTTCGGTGTCCGAACGCGATGCGGCGCTCGCCGAACAAATGCTGCATGACATCCTGATCCAGTTGCGCACCGGCACCGGCCATGACTTCAAGCACTATAAACGCGCGACGGTATTGCGCCGGATCGAGCGTCGAATGCAGGTCACCGCCCAGCCAGACTTGGGGGCTTATTACCGCTACCTGCAAAGCAACCCCGAAGAAACCAAGGCGCTGCTGGGGGACATGCTGATCGGCGTGACCAACTTCTTCCGTGATCGCGAAGCCTTCGAAGCGCTGGAGCGAGACGTCATACCGCAACTGGTCAGCGCCGCGGTCTCGGCGCAGCCCGAGAAAGAAGAAATACGCGTGTGGTCGGCTGGTTGTTCCACCGGCGAAGAAGCCTATAGCCTGGCGATCCTGGTCAACGATCAGCTGCAACAGGAGGCCAGCCAGGCCTCGCTGCAAGTTTTCGCCACCGACATCGACGAACGCGCCATCAGCGTCGGTCGGGCCGGTGTGTACTCGCAAGCCATCGTCACGGATGTGCCGCCAACACGGCTGCGGAGCTATTTCGTCAAGGACGATGATCACTACCGGATTCGCAAGGAAATCCGCGAGAAGGTGCTGTTCGCCAAACACAGCCTGCTGTCCGACCCACCTTTTTCGCAAATCGACCTGATCGTTTGCCGTAATCTGCTGATTTACCTGGATCGCGAAGTACAACGCGAAATCCTTCAGATGTTCCACTTTGCATTGCGGCCCGGCGGCTTCCTGTTCCTGGGGTCTTCCGAAAGCGCCGAAGCTTGTCATGAGCTGTTCACGCCAGTGGACAAACGCAACCGGATCTTCCGCGCCAAGACCGGCACCGCCAATAGCCGGCGCACGCCCACCGTGCCACGCGGTGGTTATGTGCGTACCAGCGTTTCGCAGCAGGCACCGCAAAGCACCGTGCAGCGCAAGCTGTCCTTCGCCGACATCCACCAACGCGCCCTCGAACGCTCCGGCCCGCCGAGCATGATCGTCGATGCCAACGCCGACATCTTGCACATGAGCGAAAGTGCCGGGCGTTTCCTGCGGCATGTGGGCGGTGAACTGTCACGCAACCTGCTGACACTCATCCTTCCAGAGTTGCGCCTGGAAATCCGCACCACGCTGTTCCAGGCCCAGCAGAGCGGCATGGCCGTCAAATCCCGCGAGGTGCCGCTCAAGCGCGAAGACCGACGTTACGAGGTCAGTCTGCAAGCGCAGCCTTACAAGGATGAAGAGTCGGACGGCGAGTTCGTCCTGGTGATTTTCGAGGAGGTCGAAGTCGATCCTTCACTAGCGACGGCCACGACCCTGCTGCAAACCGAGAGCCAGGTACTGTCCAACCTGGAACGTGAACTGCAACGCACCAAGGTGCACTTGCAAGACACCATTGAACAATCGGAAATCTCCAGTGAAGAACTGAAAGCCTCCAATGAAGAAATGCAGGCAATCAACGAAGAATTGCGCTCGGCCACCGAAGAGCTGGAAACCAGCAAGGAAGAGCTGCAATCGATCAACGAAGAGTTGCTGACGGTCAATTACGAGCTGAAAACCAAAGTCGAAGAAACCGACAAGATCAACGACTACCTGACCAACCTGATCGCCTCCACCGACATTGCCACGGTCTTTGTCGACCGCAGCATGCGAATCAAATGGTTCACCCCGCGCGCCACCGACATTTTCAGCATGTTGCCGATGGATACCGGCCGTTCCCTGCTCGACATCACGCATCGCCTGCACTACGAAGAGCTGGCGAGTGACGCCGCACAGGTATTCGAATCATTGAACATGATCGAGCGCGAAGTGAGCAGCACCGACAAGCGCTGGTACATTGCCCGTCTGCTGCCCTACCGCTCCAGCGAAGACCATATCGACGGCACGGTGTTGACCTTCATCGACATCACCAAACGCCGCGCGGCCGAAGAAGAACTGCGCCTGGGCGAAGAACGCATGCGCCTGGTGGCCGAAAGTACCCGCGACTACGCGATCATCACCCTCGATGAACAAGGCGTGATCACCAGCTGGAACAAAGGCGCCGAGCTGATCTTCGGCTACAGCAAGGCCGAAGCCGAAGGCGCTTACTACGACTTCATTTTTTCCGCCGAAGACCGCGCCTCCGGCGTGCCCGAGACCGAACTGCTGGGGGCTCGTACCCATGGCCGCTCCGAAGATGAACGCTGGCACCTGCGCAAGGACGGCAGCCGCTTCTATTGCAGCGGCGAAGTGACCCTGCTCAGCGGTGACCACCTGCGAGGCTACGTGAAAATCGCCCGGGACCTGACCGGTCACAAACGCCAGCATGAAGAGCAGAGTCAACAACTGGCCGAGACGCTGAACACCAATTACCTCAAGGATGAGTTCTTCGCGGTCATGTCCCACGAACTCAAGCATCCGCTGAACCTGATCCAGCTCAACGCCGAACTGCTGAGGCGCTTGCCGGTGACCAAGTCGGTGGCGCCGGCCGCCAAGGCCGTCAGCACCATCTGCGATGCCGTCAGCAGCCAGGCACGGATCATCGATGACCTGCTGGACGTTGCCCGTGTCCGTACCGGCAAGCTCAAGCTGAAACCGATCGCCGTGGACCTGGCCAGTGTGCTGCGCGATATCCACACTGTCGTCCTCAATGATCGGCACAGCACCACCGTCGAGTTGCAAGTACCGTCAGAGCCGTTGATGGTCTGCGCCGATCCGACGCGCCTGGAGCAGATCATCTGGAATCTGGTGAACAACGCACTGAAATTCACCCCACCCAACGGCCACGTGCAATTGATCGCCCAGCGGGCGGGTGACATGGCGCGCCTGGACGTCAAGGATAATGGCATCGGTATCGCGGCCGAGCACCTCGAACACGTATTCGACCTGTTTGGCCAGGCAGAAACACAGCACGCCAACCATCAACGCGAGGGGCTGGGCATTGGCTTGTCACTGGTCCGCCAATTGACCGAGGCCCAACGGGGTACGGTTGAGGTGAGTTCACCGGGCGTCGGGGAAGGCTGTACCTTCAGTGTCTACTTGCCACTGGCCATCACCGAAGGAAAAACCCAAACCGAAGCTCAAATCGACGATGTGTCAGGAAGACTGAGCGGCTTGACGATTCTGCTGGTCGACGATTCTGCCGAGGTACTGGAGACCTTGAAAATGCTGCTGGAAATGGAGGACGCCGAAGTCATTGCCTTCGATCGTCCGATGGCCGCTCTGGACGCAGCGAAGAGCACCCGTTTCGATCTGATCATTTCGGATTTGGGCATGCCGGTCATGAACGGCCATGAGCTGATGAGTGCATTACGTCAGTTGCCGCTTGCCAAGGATGTGCCGGCCATTGCCCTGACCGGCTATGGCGCCAGCAGCGACATTAAAAAGGCCCACCAATCGGGTTTTAACCAGCACATTGGAAAACCGGTTTCCTACGATGACCTGATCACAACCATCGAGACCCTGCGACAATCCCAGGCCTGAGGATCCGGCAAAGGCTCAGCGCAAATAGGTGCGTTGCACACAGACGCGCCGATCAATCGCCTGTTTCAGTCGCTCCTTGTGGTCTGCCCAGACCTTGGGATCGACCTTGGGCGCGCGCATAAGGTTCAACATGGCCGCTTTGGCGGCCAGGTATTCCGACCATGCGTCTTCGCAACTGAGCTTGAAGCGCTCATGCTCGCTCATTTCCATCCGCCGCAACGCCAGCACCGATTCATCGGTGATGACCGTGCCTAGCGTCAGCTGCACCCGATGAGGCGCGACGAATGCCTGCGTGTCCGCCACCATATCCCTCGCTCGCTGAGCGCCCCACTCCAATGCCGCGCAGTAAGGTACATCGCGGCCTCTGTCGTGAAACTCCTCCCCCATCAAAATCCCATGTTCATCGTAAACACCGATGAACACCTGGGTGACACCCTCATGACTCACACGCGCCCGCACTTCCACCTGCACTCCGTCGCCGAGCACTTCTTCATGGATGTGGAGAGGTAGCCGGGCGTCGGTCCATAACCAGAACTGCGCGCCTCTGTGTCGCATTGCTTGGCTCCTTGGGTGGAGTGAGCAGTAAGGCACAGCAATGACAGACTTTCCATGTAGGTCGTCGGGTGGTTTTCAGCCATGAAAAACCTGCCACAGCAGACGCGGGACCGCTTTTCGCAGGAGCCAGGCTTGCCGGCGAAGGCGTCCTTAAGAGCGCCTTCGCCGGCAAGCCTGGCTCCTACCTGTCCGATTTATCCTTAACCGACCTGCATCAGGCTCTGGCGGGGTCTTTTTAACACTGAACGCAGAAATTTCAGGGGCGTCCCAGCACCGATAAAACACAGCCAGCCCATGCCGCACAAGGGTTTCAGATCATTTTAGCCGCACCAATGTTGTGAGCCTTCGGCCCCTTCGCCAAAAACAGATCGACATAATATTGACACCAAAACATCCACTTGTCGGAATATTGGCACATGGCACCGTTTCATCCGGTTAACACCTTTACAAAGCCTGAGCCCACAACTAAACACCTATCAAACTGATATCAGGAAAGGCCGTACTCCTGAGTCAGGGCTATCCCAAGACACGGCCTCATTCAGCCATTACTTCAGGAGTCCCTTCCACATGGGAGCTCTCAGATTACTGCGCGCCGTGCGTAATGCAGCCCCAGGTTCGGGCCCACGTTCGCCCAACCGGTCCTGCGATTCGCTCCTCAAGTGCGGCGAGTTTCTTCACCCCCGCAATACCCGCGCGCCTCTGCCGGCAGCGCTTGTCCCGTCAGCTGGCCGACGATGTCCGGCGCCCCCCTCGCACCACTCTTAAACGACCTGAGCGGTGCAAGAACGGGACTTCGCCCTGTTAGCAGTCCCTAGCGATTCTAAAAATAAAAAAATGGTATTTTCGGGAGAAAGACATGGCTACCACCACAACTACCAGCGGCGGCACCGTTACTTCGCTTTCCAACACTCCGCAGGCGCAGGACGACATTTTCACTGCCGGAGTTATTGGCACGAGCACCGCGGCCATCACTGAAGACCTGCTGGGCGTCGTGTACCTGGACGTCATGTCCAATGACCTCGGTGGCAGCGCAAAGACACTTTGGTCACTCGATGACGCGACCAGTCTTTCTACCGCCACCAAGGTTTATGCTCCGGCCGACCTGCTGGTCCAGGACACCGGCAGAATCGAGGCGACGAGTACTGACACCAGTTTCAATGGTGCAAAGATCTGGATTACCTCCGATGGCAAGGTCGGCTACGACGCCGCTACGTTGTCGACTACGTTCAAGGCACAACTCCAGGCGCTGGCCGCTGGAGGGTCCCTGACGGACAGTTTTACCTATGCGATTCGTCTGGGTAACGGCACGCTCAGCTGGGCTACCGCGCAGGTGCAGTTCGCTGGCATGAATGACAGTGTGACGATGAGCCTCGGCGCACAGGCCAGCACGGTAACCGAAGATGCGACCACGACGCCGAGCACCACCGACTCGCTGAGCGCGACAGGCACTATTGCTTTTAGCGATGTAGACCTGAGCGACACGCATACCGCCTCTTTCGTGGCTGCGGGAGGCAATACAACCGCGCTGGGCGCCTTCGTCCTTGCCCCCGTGACCGAAGCGGCCAACACCGCCGACGGCTCCGTCAACTGGACTTACACCCTCAATAATACGGCAGCCCAGTCTCTGGCCCAGGGTCAGACGGCTACCGAAACTTATGTGGTCACCATCAGTGACGGGCATGGTTCGTCGACCACGCAGAATGTGACGATCACCATCACCGGTACCAACGATCAGGTGCAGATCACCAGCGGCGTGCAAGCCGGCGATGCCAAAGAAGACAGCGACGACTACGCCGCCAACGGCAGCATCACCTTCACCGACGCCGACCTGATCGACACCCACAGCGTCAGCGTCACGCCGGGCGCTTCCGGCTATCTGGGCAACTTCACCACCAATCTGAGCGACAGCACCGGCACGGGCAGCGGTTCACTGGGCTGGAACTTCGCGGTGGACAACGCCGCCCTGCAGTTCCTGGGCGAAGGCCAGAGCATCACCCAGACCTATAACGTGGCGATCGGCGACGGCGCGGTGCAGACCGTGACCATTACGATTACCGGCACCAACGACCAGCCGACGCTGACGATTACCGACAGCAGCGGTGCAATGAACGAAGGCAACGGCACCGCCACGCTGAGCGACAGCGGTGCACTGAGTTTTGCCGATGTAGACAACATCGATGTGGTGACTGTGTCGCACACCTCCAATGGCAACATCGCCTGGAGCGGCGGCACGCTCAACGCGGGCGTGGCTTCGGCGCTGGTGGCCGGTTTCTCGGTCGATCAGAACAGCTGGGACTACAGCACCAGCCAGAACCTCGACTTCCTCGGCGCGGGTGAAACCGTCACCTTCTCGTACACGGTGATTGCCACCGACAACAGTGGCGCGGCTAATGCTGCTTCGGCGACGCAGACGGTGACCATCACCATTACTGGCACCAATGACGCGCCGGTGCTCAGCTTTGCGACCGGCAATGATGCCGGCGCTGTGCAGGAGGACACCATCCTCAGCGTCAGCGGCCAGTTCAGTTCGACCGACATCGATCACGATGCCACGACCAGTTGGACCATCAATGGCTCGGCTACGGGAACCTATGGCTCGATCGCCGTCGACAGCACCGGCCAGTGGACGTACACCCTGGCCAATGGCACCGATGGCGTCGCCAGTGCCGTGCAGTCATTGAAGGCTGGCGAGACTCATAATGAAGTGTTCACCGTGCAGGTCAGCGATGGCCTCGG
>NZ_AKJB01000051.1:0-66386 GCF_000282555.1 Pseudomonas sp. GM102
GCCGAACGGGGCGATGCGGCGTTCCGACAAACCCCCTCGCCACACAGGCTCGCTCCCACAGGGCCTGCGGTGCTGATCCGTTTTTTGCTGTTCAGTTGTGCCCTGTTGCTGAGCGCCTGCGCCAGCCAGGCACCGTTGCCCGAGCAAACCCCGAACCTGGCGTTGCCGCTGCAACTGCACATCGAACGACAGATGGCCGAGCAACGTCAGGACTGGCTGCTGGTAATCCAGCGTGAAGGCCCGGGCATTCGCTGGTCGATGATGGACCCTTTGGGGATTCCCGTGGCACGGCAGAAACTGATCGATGGCCAATGGCAGGCCGACGGCCTGCTGCCGCCCAATCCGGAAGCCCGGGAGTTGTTCGCTGCCTTATTGTTTGCGTTGACCCCTGCGGGCGAGTTGCATCGCAACTATCCCGCCGCCCGGCAGGATGGCGGGCAACGATCCTTGTCACCACGCTGGAACATCCGCTATTCACAACCACTGAGCTTTGAATTGAACGTGTCCCAAGGCCCGCATTATCGCGTCACTCCGTTAGGCGAGCACACGCCATGACGGCCTATCTGAATGCCCTCGGGGTAATCTGCGCCCTGGGCCGAGACAAGCAGGAAGTCGCCCGCAACCTGTTTGCCGGCGATTGCTCGGGCATGCGCAGCGAGGCCGGCTGGGTGGCGGAACGCTCGCTGCCGGTCGCGTCGGTGCGCGGCGAGCTGGCGCCGATTCCGCCTGAGCTGGCGCATCAAAGCAGTCGCAACAATCAATTGCTGCTGGAGGCTGCGCTGCAAATTCGCGAAGACATCGAGCAGGCGATCCAGACCTACGGCCGCGATCGTATCGGCGTCATCCTGGGCACCAGCACCTCGGGCATTCACGAGGCCAGCAACGGTCTGGCCCATTACATCCGAGAGCATGAGTTCCCTGCCGACTATGACTATCAGCAACAGGAACTCGGCGCACCAGCGACGTTTCTCGCCGACTGGCTGCAATTGAGCGGCCCGGCCTATGTGATTTCCACCGCCTGCACCTCCAGCGCCCGCGCGCTGATGAGCGCCCAACGACTGCTCGACCTGGGCATGTGCGACGCCGTTTTGTGCGGCGGTGTCGACAGTTTGTGCAAGCTGACCCTCAACGGTTTCTCGGCCCTGGAAGCGGTGTCCGAACAGCGCTGCAATCCGTTTTCAGCCAACCGCAACGGCATCAATATCGGCGAAGCGGCGGTGCTGTTTCTGATGAGCAAAAACGCCGGCAACGGCCAAGCGATTGCCCTGCTGGGCAGCGGTGCCAGCTCTGATGCACACCATATTTCCGCGCCGGAACCGACCGGCCGTGGCGCCCTGCAAGCGATGCGCAAAGCCTTGAGCCGCGCAGGGCTGCAACCGCAGCAGATCGGTTACCTGAACCTCCACGGCACCGCCACGCAACATAACGACGCCATGGAAAGCCTGGCCGTGACGACGCTATTCCCGCAAGGCGTGCCCTGCTCGTCGACCAAACCGATGACCGGCCATACCCTCGGCGCTGCCGGTGCCCTGGAAGCGGCGTTCTGCTGGTTGAGCCTGAGCGTGGACAACCGCGAGCACGCCCTGCCGCCCCACGTCTGGGATGGCCAGCCCGACCCCGAATTGCCGGCCCTGCACTGGGTGACCCCGACTGACCACCTGACGTCCATTGCACCTCGCTACCTGATGAGCAATTCCTTTGCCTTTGGTGGCAATAACGTCAGCCTGATTATCGGAGACGCTCCATGATTACCTGGCCGCTCGCCGAACTGCTGCCGCATGCCGGCGACATGATCCTCATCGAGCAAATCCTGTCGTTCGATGACGAACAGATTCATACCCGACTCACCGTCAAACCCGGCGGCCTGTTCAATCGCCCCGATGGCAGCCTGCCGGCCTGGGTCGGCATCGAGCTGATGGCCCAGAGCGTTGCCGCGTACGCCGGCTGCCATGCGCGCCAGAAAGGCAATGCGGTGGAGTTGGGTTTCCTGCTCGGCACCCGTAAATTCGAATGCAACGTGGAACACTTCCCCGCCGGTACCGAGTTGACCATCCATGGAATACGCTCGCTGGAAGACGACAACGGCATGGGTGTGTTCGAATGCCACCTCACTGCCCCCGGCATCCACGCCACCGCCCGGCTGAACGTGTTTCGCCCGCCTCAGGCCGCGCAATATCTTCATGAACCCCAAGGAGTCGAGTGATGACTGAATCCGTACTGGTCACCGGCTCCAGCCGTGGTATTGGCCGCGCTATCGCGTTGCGTCTGGCCCGGGCCGGGCATGACATCGTGCTGCACTGCCGCAGCGGTCTGGCGGACGCCGAAGCCGTCAAGGTCGAAGTCGAGACCCTGGGCCGCAACGCTCGCATCCTGCAA
Source organism: Pseudomonas sp. GM102 (assembly GCF_000282555.1). Classification (NCBI taxonomy): domain Bacteria; kingdom Pseudomonadati; phylum Pseudomonadota; class Gammaproteobacteria; order Pseudomonadales; family Pseudomonadaceae; genus Pseudomonas; species Pseudomonas sp. GM102. The sequence goes on from NZ_AKJB01000051.1 coordinate 2,377, forward strand.
TTTGACGTGTCCGACCGCGCCAGTTGCAAAGCTATTCTTGAAGCCGACGTCGAAGCCCGCGGCGCCTATTATGGCGTGGTGCTCAACGCCGGCCTGACCCGCGACGGTGCTTTCCCGGCCCTGAGCGAGGAGGATTGGGATCTGGTGATGCGCACCAATCTCGACGGTTTCTACAACGTGCTGCACCCGGTGATGATGCCGATGATCCGTCGTCGCGCCGCCGGACGGATTGTCTGCATCACTTCGGTTTCCGGGTTGATCGGCAATCGCGGGCAAGTCAATTACAGCGCGTCCAAGGCCGGTTTGATCGGCGCAGCCAAGGCGTTGGCGATCGAACTGGGCAAGCGCAAAATCACCGTCAACTGTGTTGCACCCGGCCTGATCGACACGGCGATGCTCGATGAAAACGTGCCGGTGGAAGAACTGATGAAAATGATCCCCGCACAACGCATGGGCACCCCGGAAGAGGTAGCCGGTGCAGTGAATTTCCTGATGTCGGCGGAAGCGTCGTACATCACCCGGCAGGTTCTGGCCGTCAATGGAGGCCTGTGCTGATGAAGCGCGTCGTCGTCACCGGCATGGCCGGCATCACCTCACTGGGCAGCGACTGGGACACCATCGCCGCCAACTTCGCGGCCAACCGCAGCGGCATCCGCCGCATGGACGAGTGGGATCGTTTCACTGAACTCAGCACACGCCTGGCCGGGCCGATCGATGACTTCAAAGTGCCGAGCCACTGGACCCGCAAGCAACTGCGCAGCATGGGCCGCGTCTCGCGGCTCGCTGTTGGTGCCGCTGAGCAAGCGTTGGCGGATGCCGGGCTGCTGGGTGACGAATCGATCAAGGACGGGCGCATGGGCGTTTCCTGCGGCTCGTCCACCGGCAGCACCGACGAGATCAAGGCGTTCGGCAATATGCTACTCAACTCGGTGGCCGAAGGCCTGAACGCCAACTCCTACGTGCGGATGATGCCGCACACCACAGCGGCTAATGTCAGCATCTTCTTCGGCCTCACCGGCAGGCTGATCCCGACCTCCAGCGCCTGCACCAGCGGCAGCCAAGGCATCGGTTATGCCTACGAATCGATCAAGTTCGGCCGCCTGCCGCTGATGCTCGCCGGCGGCGCCGAAGAGCTGTGCCCGACCGAAGCCATGGTGTTCGATGCGCTCTACGCCACCAGCCTGAAAAACGATGCCCCGCAAACCAGCCCTCGCCCTTACGACACCGGCCGCGATGGCCTGGTGATCGGTGAAGGCGGCGGCATGCTGGTGCTCGAAGAGCTCGAACACGCCCTGGCACGCGGTGCCCGCATCCACGCCGAGATCGTCGGTTTCGGCAGCAACGCCGACGGTCAGCACGCCACCCGTCCAGAGCAGCTCACCATGCGCCGAGCCATGGAACTCGCCCTGGAAGACGCCGGGCTGCAGCCATCGGCCATCGGCTATGTGAATGGCCATGGCACCGCTACAGAACAGGGCGACATTGCCGAAACACTGGCCACCAGCGCGTTGTTCGGCGAACACATGCCAATCAGTTCGCAGAAGAGTTTCCTCGGTCACACCCTGGGAGCCTGCGGCGCGCTGGAGTCCTGGTTCAGCATCGAAATGATGAACCGCGACCAGTACGTGCACACCTTCAACCTCGATGAGGTCGATCCGCAGTGCGGCACGCTCGATTACCTGCGCGGTGAATTCCGGCAGATGAGCAATGAGTACGTGATGAACAACAATTTCGCTTTTGGTGGGGTCAACACCTCGTTGATTTTCCGCCGCTGGTCGTAATCGAATAACTCAGGGTCAAGGAGACCTTCATGCACTTCAAGAAACTCGCTGCCGCCGCCACCCTGCTGATCTGCGCATTGCCGAGCATCAGCCAGGCCCGTGACACTGCGGTGTATCTGCCTTTTGACAAAGCCGTCGCCGAAGCAACCCGTGCCGGCAAAATCGATGGCAGCGTGAAGTTCTACCTGGCAGGCAATACACCGACTGGCAACGTCACCGTCCTCAGCGCCGGCGCTGTAACCAACAAGAAAACCAACGCCTTCAACAAGTCTGACGAAGTGGCCTGCGAATGGGTCGCGCAATCGGCAATCATCAGCCTGCACCAGGCCGCGAAGAACGCCGGCGCCAACGCCGTGACCAACATCGTCAGCTTCTACAAAAGCAATGAGCGCAAGGATGCCAAGAATTATGAGTGCCACGCAGGGGCGCTCATGGCGGGTGTCGCGTTGAAAGGGGATTTGGCGAAGGTTCAGTAAGACCTTGAGTTCAATAGGAGGACGAGCCGAACGCTCGTCCTGTGGCGAGCGAGCTTGCTCGCGCTGGGCTGCGCAGCAGCCCCCAAATCCTGACGTCACTGAAGATTTTGTGAGCGCTACGTACTCAAGCGGGAGCAAGCTCCCTCGCCACAATGACAAAGGGCGCCTTTCGGCGCCCTTTTTTCAAACAGGTCGGGTTGTCATCGCCCTTTACCTGTCTGGCTCTGTGATGGCTGGTTGTCCAAGATCCTCAGAGTCTTACAAGCCCCTTTCGGGAACGCGTTCAGCTAACGCTCCTCCTTGCCAAGTGTGTAAAGGACTTCCACCCCCACGTCAGCGTGGCCACCATAGCCAAGCTGATTCCGTTTACGCGCAACGCGTCATTCCTGAAAGCACAACGAACAAAGCCCCTAGATTATTCAGCTACTGGGCTTTCAATGGCTCTGCTTGAGAGCGCAACGTGAAGTAATCTTGAGCTGTTTTGAGAGTTCGACAGGCACTAATTGATATATGCGCTGCTTTTTGATTCTCGGTCCCAGTTCAATTCCTTGAGTCGATTCCATGCGCGTTTTAGATGTTCTGGCTTCATCTGTGACTTTTTGCGAGAACTCCAATCCTGCACCGCTCTGACCGCGACGTCAGCATCATTATTGGCCGATGGCGTATGACACATAACCCAATGAACAGTGCTTAGTAACTCCATACCATACGGATCTTCAAATCCTTCAATAAGCTTAGCAACCCGTTCCATTTTTTTATGTGTATCGACATCGTTCTTCAAAAACTCAACAGCCTCGGACACCGCATCTGCTTTAAGTTCAAGCGGCTTCGTCGGTGCGTCTTTGCCATCGCCATATCCATGAATGAAGTGACCATCAATTTTTATCAGTACTTGTCGTAAATTCTTTGCATAAGGACCAAATGGCTTGGGTTCGAATTGAAGCCGTAATGACTTGCCGCTTTCTTGCAAGAAATACATGAGCTTGTGAACTTCTAATAGGCTGACGCAAGGATCTAGAAATCCTTTCAAGTACTGCTGCATCAGTACAACAAGCGCTGCGCGACCATCGGTCATTTTGGGACGCTCCGTTGCATTCAGCATTTCTTTGGCAGCAGGTGCACCGTGTGGCGAGAACAGCAAAACCTCAACCTCCGGCACAGTGGCAAACGCCTGCTCAATTGCTGGCTTAACTTCACTCCAATCTAGACCGCCCAAACCACAGCCTAGCGGTGGAATAGCGATAGACTTGATATGTAAGTTATTCACTGTCTGCACCAAATCTTCCAGTCCGCGTTGAATGCTTTCAAGCTTACTTTTTGAACGCCAGTGACCCTTCGTTGGGAAATTAATAATCCACCGCGGACCACCAACTAATCCACCTAGATCATAAACATGAACCTTGCCAAGTTTTACTGTCTGATCCTTGCAAGCTTGCTGGTAGCTCTTATACATTTCAGGAAAGGCTTGCTTAAACTGCAATGCTATCCCTTTGCCCATTACGCCTTCGGTGTTGACTGTATTCACCAAAGCTTCCGCAGGCGCAGTGAGAAGATTGCCTTTGCTAAGTTTGATCATGTCAGTAGTACCAGTCATTTTTCACCTTTACTTCGGGCCGGTGGGCAGAACGCTGCAAAATTGCACCTACCCGCTGCGCTACATCTGCATTATGACAACCAATGCCATGGAAGCGGTTCCATTGAAAATGCTCCTCAACCAGAAACTCCGCCTGCTTCTCATGAGTTTTACCTTGCCAAAATCTGGCGTTAATCGCTGACCAATCCAAGTCTACCATCGAGGTCAAATCATCATAAAAAGAGGTATGGCACGCCCCCGCATTTCCATCACTGAAGGCCCAATCACGGTCGTCAGGCAATGCATTTCCGACAGAGCTCACCAGATGGAGAATTTCTGTTTGGCAGCCTGCAACTCTACCTGTGTTACCAAGATTAATAGTGTAGAGCATAGGAGAGCGGGGACAAAAATAGAAAGGGACAAACTCACCTACGTATTTTGAATCGCAGCAATCCACTGTTAAGACTTCAAGCCTACGCTGCTTGATATGGGGGTAGCCGATTATTTCATGCCCACCTCGGGCGGCCATAACAGCATCAGAAAGCAACCCACACTCCATGATAGCTGGGAGGTTTGTGATGTCGGTGATGTGATAAATCAACTTTTCATGTGGTCTGAATGTCATCAACAATCGCCTGTGCCTAGCATCTCAAAGGCCTGACCTTCCCATCGTGAGGCACGACAGACAGGGGTGGCATTGTGAGCGCTGCCGTCCGTGTAGGTACTCAATGATATGCCATACCTGTCAGAGATGCGTCAGGGTATTTAATGGATTCATTGTCGTGCACTACGAACAATGTCGACAACGGAATGGTACTCGACAGATTCCCAGCTCTGTACATAGCTGAGATCAGGGGCCTGCAACAAATCCTTCTGCATGGCAGAGAGTGATTAATGCAAGTGCGGTCCAATGCACGATCATTTTCATCAGATGAACGGCCGTGACCATATGCACAGCACCACCTAAATCCACGACCTACATTCGCTCAAGCAGGCTGCTACCCAGCCCGTTTGAACGACGAGCGCCCAGCAGGTGTGGTGCTGCAGTGCTTTTTATGTCAAGGAGAGACCATGCAAGCCGTCACGGCTTCAGAGGCTCAACCTTACGCGTCAACAACTCCACAAACGCCTTGGCCATCGGCGACTTCTGGTCCTTGCGCTGCACCAGCCACACTGCCGACACCGCTTCCGGATCCAGCAACGGCCGATACACCACGCCATCGATACGCATCCGCTGATAAGACGCCGGCAACACCGACACCCCAAGCCCCGCCGCCACCAAACCAATGATGGTCATCGCCTCGCCAGCCTCTTGGGCAAAGTGCGGGCTGAAACCGGCATCCCGTGCAAGGCTGAGCAATTGTGCGTACAAACCACTGCCATAGCTGCGAGGGAAAAATACGAACGGTTCGAGGGCCAGGGCTGACAGGAACAGGCCTTCTTCGCTGCCATTCACCAGCGGATGCTTGGAACTAAGCACCGCCACCAGAGGCTCACGCATCAGTTCCACTACGCTGAGCGAGTCCGGCAGCCCAAGCGGTCGCATGATCCCGACTTCGATCGACTCATCAACCAGTGCATCGGCCACTTGAGTGCTGCTCATTTCCCGCAGGTTCAGGTGCACCGCCGGGAAGCGCTGGCGAAACGAGAAAATCGCTTGGGGAATGGTCGAGTTGAACGGTGCCGACGAAGTGAAGCCGATCTTCAGTTCACCCAATTCGCCGAGTTGTGCCCGCCGTGCTACATCCGCCGCTTTGTCGACCTGAGCCAGCGCCAGCCGCGCCTCTTCCAGGAACAACCGCCCCGCCTCACTGAGTTCGACCCGACGATTGGTTCGTTCGAACAACCGGGCGCCGACCTCCTGCTCCAGCGCCTGAATCTGCTGGCTCAGCGGTGGTTGCGAGATGCCCAGCACCTGGGCGGCGCGGCCGAAATGCAGTTCTTCGGCGACTGCAATGAAGTAGCGCAGGTGGCGCAATTCCATGAAAACTCCATTAGGTCGTTAAACCTATCAAACAGGTCGAACAATATATTGGATTGAATCATTAGGCAGCTATATGATTTTTCCATTGCCTGACCGGGCTGCGCCCTCCGAGGTCCGAAGTGAAAACTGCTGTCGCCCCACTCGCCCATGAAATTCCGCCCACTGCGCTGGATGATGTCGTCGTCGAGCGAAGCGAGATCTACATCGAAAAAGGCACGCCGATGTTCATGCGCACGGTGCTGGCGCTGTTCTCGGGAGGCTTCGCGACCTTCGCTCTGCTTTATTGCGTGCAGCCGATGATGCCGCTGCTGTCCCACGAATTTTCCATTAATGCTGCGCAGAGCAGCCTGATCCTGTCGGTCGCCACCGGCATGCTCGCCATCGGCTTGCTGATCACCGGCCCCATCTCTGATCGCATCGGGCGTAAACCGGTGATGGTCGCCGCGTTGTTCGCCGCCGCTCTCTGCACCATGGCCAGCGCAATGATCCCGAGCTGGCAAGGCGTGCTGGTGATGCGGGCGCTGGTGGGCCTGTCGTTGAGCGGTCTGGCGGCGGTGGCGATGACTTACCTGAGCGAAGAGATCCACCCGCAGCACCTTGGTCTGGCCATGGGTTTGTACATCGGTGGCAATGCCATCGGCGGCATGTGTGGACGATTGATCGTCGGGGTATTGATCGACTTCGTCAGCTGGCACACGGCGATGCTGGTCATTGGTGGCCTGGCGCTGATTGCCGCAGCGGTGTTCTGGAAGATTCTTCCCGAGTCGCGCAACTTCCGCGCTCGCTCACTGCATCCGCGCAGCTTGCTGGACGGCTTCACCATGCACTTTCGCGACGCCGGCCTGCCCTTGTTGTTTGTCGAAGCATTTGTGCTGATGGGCGCGTTCGTCACGCTGTTCAACTACATCGGTTATCGCTTGCTGGCCGAGCCGTACCACATGGATCAGGCCTTCGTCGGGCTGCTCTCGGTGGTGTACCTGTCGGGCATCTACAGCTCGGCGAAAATCGGCGCCCTGGCCGACCAGCTCGGCCGGCGCAAAGTGCTCTGGGCAACCATCGTGGTCATGCTCGCGGGCATCGCCCTGACCATGTTCACGCCGTTACCGCTGGTGATTCTCGGCATGCTGATTTTTACCTTCGGCTTCTTCGGTGCGCATTCGGTGGCCAGTAGCTGGATTGGTCGTCGTGCGATCAAAGCCAGAGGACAGGCGTCGTCGCTGTACCTGTTCAGCTATTACGCCGGGTCGAGTATCGCGGGTACGGCGGGCGGCGTGGCCTGGCACTTGGGTGGATGGAACGGGATCGGGCTGTTTATCGGCGGGTTGTTGGTGATTGCGCTGTTGGTGGCGTTGAAGCTGGCGAAGTTGCCGCCGTTGGGTGATGTGAAAGCTTGACGCAAAACCATGTGGGAGCGGGCTTGCTCGCGAAAGCGGCGGGTCAGTCGACATCGATGTTGAATGTTCAACCGCTTTCGCGGGCAAGCCCGCTCCCACATTGACCGAGTACTACCTGATGTCTCAAACAAAAACGCCCGGCATAAGCCGGGCGTTTTTTATCGGGCGACGATCACTCGTGATACTGCGCCGACAACTCATGCACCGCTCGCAGGAACGCACCGGCATGTTCTGGATCGACTTCCGGGGTGATGCCATGACCGAGGTTGAACACGTGGCCGCTGCCCTTGCCGTAGCTGGCGAGGATGCGGCCGACTTCGGTGCGAATGGCTTCTGGCTTGGCGTAAAGCACGGTCGGGTCCATGTTGCCTTGCAGGGCGACTTTGCCGCCGACGCGTTGGCGGGCTTCGCCAATGTCGCAAGTCCAGTCCAGGCCCAACGCATCAGCGCCGGCGTCGGCAATGCTTTCCAGCCACAGCCCGCCGTTCTTGGTGAACAGGATGACCGGTACTTTGCGGCCTTCGTGTTCACGGATCAGGCCGCTGACGATTTTGCGCATGTAGGCCAGGGAGAATTCCTGGTAAGCCGCTGCGGAGAGGTTACCGCCCCAGGTGTCGAAGATCTGCACCGCTTGCGCGCCGGCCATGATCTGGCCGTTGAGGTAGCTGGTGACTGACTGCGCGAGTTTATCCAGCAGCAAATGCATGGCTTGCGGGTTGTCGTAGAGCATGGCTTTGGTCTTGCGGAAGTCTTTCGACGAGCCGCCTTCGACCATGTAGGTGGCCAGGGTCCATGGGCTGCCGGAGAAGCCGATCAGCGGCACGCGGCCGTTCAGTTCACGACGGATGGTGCTGACCGCGTCCATGACGTAGCCGAGGTCTTTGTGCGGATCAGGAATCGGCAGGGCTTCGATGTCAGCCATCGTGCTGACGACTTTCTTGAAGCGCGGACCTTCACCGGTTTCGAAGTACAGGCCTTGGCCCATGGCGTCCGGGATGGTGAGGATGTCGGAGAACAGGATCGCCGCGTCCAGTTGCGGATAGCGGTCGAGCGGCTGCATCGTGACTTCGCAAGCGAACGCCGGGTTCATGCACAGGCTCATGAAGTCACCGGCCTTGGCACGGCTGGCGCGGTATTCAGGCAGGTAGCGACCGGCCTGACGCATCATCCACACAGGGGTGACGTCTACGGGTTGCTTGAGCAGGGCGCGAAGGAAACGGTCGTTCTTCAGGGCAGTCATGTCGGCATCCGAAAAAAAAGTGCGGGCATTTTCTCAGAGCGCGACGCAAAAGGCACGGTTGCAGGTCAGCCTTTTGTCTATCGGGTCAATTTGTCGCGGGGGAACTCCTTCTTCGCAACACCCCAAAACCAATGTGGGAGCTGGCCTACCAGCGATGCGGCCACCTCGGTGTGTCAGTCAGACCGAGGTGATGCTATCGCTGACAGGCCAGCTCCCACAGGGTTACTGCATGTCAGGTCGAGGTCAGACGCCCAGGTAATCCAGGATCCCTTCAGCCGCATTGCGGCCTTCGAAGATCGCCGTTACCACCAGGTCGGAACCGCGCACCATGTCGCCACCAGCGAAGATTTTCGGGTTGCTGGTCTGGTGCTTGTATTGGCCTTGTTCCGGCGCCACGACGCGGCCCTGGCTGTCGGTCTGGATGCTGAATTGCTCGAACCACGACGCCGGGCTTGGACGGAAGCCGAAGGCGATGATCACGGCGTCGGCCGGGATGATCTCTTCGGAGCCCGGGATCGGCTCGGGGCTGCGGCGGCCACGGGCGTCCGGCTCGCCGAGACGGGTCTCGACCACCTTCACACCTTCGACACGGTCTTCACCGACGATCGCGATCGGCTGGCGGTTGTAGAGGAATTTCACGCCTTCTTCCTTGGCGTTCTTCACCTCTTTGCGCGAGCCCGGCATGTTCGCTTCGTCACGACGATAGGCACAGGTCACCGACTTGGCGCCCTGGCGAATCGAAGTACGGTTGCAGTCCATCGCGGTGTCGCCGCCACCCAGTACCACGACCTTCTTGCCTTTCATGTCGACGAAATCTTCCGGCGACTTTTCAAAGCCCAGGTTGCGGTTGACGTTGGCGATCAGGAAATCCAGCGCGTCATGCACACCCGGCAGATCCTCACCGGCAAAGCCGCCCTTCATGTAGGTGTAGGTGCCCATGCCCATGAACACGGCATCGTATTCTTCGAGCAGATGCTCGATGGTCACGTCCTTGCCCACTTCAGTGTTCAGACGGAACTCGATACCCATGCCGGTGAAGACTTCGCGGCGATTGCTCAGCACGGTCTTTTCCAGCTTGAACTCGGGGATGCCGAAGGTCAGCAGACCGCCGATTTCCGGGTTCTTGTCGAACACCACCGGGGTCACGCCGCCGCGCACCAGTACGTCGGCACAACCCAGGCCGGCAGGACCTGCGCCGATCACCGCGACACGCTTGCCGGTCGGTTTGACCTTGGACATGTCCGGGCGCCAGCCCATGGCGAACGCGGTATCGGTGATGTACTTCTCGACCGAGCCGATGGTCACCGCACCAAAACCGTCGTTGAGGGTGCAGGCACCCTCGCACAGACGATCCTGAGGACACACCCGGCCACAGACTTCCGGCAGGGTGTTGGTCTGGTGCGACAGCTCGGCGGCCTGCAGGATGTTGCCCTCGGCCACCAGTTTCAGCCAGTTGGGAATGAAGTTGTGCACCGGGCACTTCCATTCGCAATACGGGTTACCGCAACCCAGGCAGCGGTGGGCCTGATCGGCCGACTGCTGGGGTTTGAAGGGTTCGTAGATTTCCACGAACTCTTTCTTGCGTTGACGCAACAGTTTCTTCTTCGGATCTTTGCGCCCGACATCGATGAACTGGAAGTCGTTATTCAGACGTTCAGCCATTGTTAAAACCTCTCAACAGCAGCTCGAAGCTGAAAGCTTCAAGCTGCAAGACAATCACGGTGGCAGGCACATCGCGCACTGCTGTTAACTGGCGGCTTAAAGCTTGCCGCTTGCAGCTGCGTCGTTACTGCGGACTGGCACGAGTACTGGAGAGCAACGTTTTCAGGCTCGCCGCCTTAGGTTTGACGAGCCAGAAACGACGCAAATAGTCATCGAGGTTTTCAGCGAGGTTACGACCCCACTCGCTGTCGGTTTCCTCGACGTATTCGTTCAGCACGCGTTGCAGGTGGCTGCGATAGGCTTCCATCGCCTCACCGCTGATCCGCTGGATTTCCACCAGTTCGTGGTTGACCCGGTCAACGAAGGTGTTGTCCTGGTCGAGCACGTAGGCGAAACCGCCGGTCATGCCGGAGCCGAAGTTGTAACCGGTCTTGCCCAACACGCAGACGAAACCACCGGTCATGTACTCGCAGCAGTGATCGCCAGTGCCTTCCACAACAGTGTGAGCACCGGAGTTACGCACCGCGAAACGCTCGCCCGCGGTACCGGCGGCGAACAGCTTGCCCCCGGTGGCGCCATACAGGCAGGTGTTGCCGATAATGGCACTGTCCTGAGTCTTGTAGATGCTGCCCTTCGGCGGAACGATGACCAGCTTGCCGCCGGTCATGCCCTTGCCGACGTAGTCGTTGGCGTCGCCTTCCAGGTACATGTTCAGACCGCCGGCGTTCCACACACCGAAGCTCTGACCCGCCGTGCCTTTGAAGCGGAAGGTGATCGGCGCGTTGGCCATGCCCTGGTTGCCATGCTTGCGAGCAATTTCACCGGAGATCCGTGCGCCGATGGAACGGTCGCAGTTGCAGATATCCAGGGCGAAATCGGCGCCGCTCATGTCGTTGATGGCCGAGGTGGCCAAATCGACCATCTTCTCGGCCAGCAGGCCTTTGTCGAACGGCGGGTTGCGGTCGACCTGGCAGAACTGAGGCTTGTCTGCCGGGATGTGATCGCTGCCCAGCAACGGGGTCAGGTCCAGGTGGTTCTGCTTGACGGTCTGGCCTTCGAGGATTTCCAGCAGATCGGTACGACCGATCAGCTCTTCGAGGGAGCGCACGCCCAGCTTGGCCAGCCACTCACGGGTTTCTTCGGCGACGTAGGTGAAGAAATTCACCACCATGTCGACGGTACCGATGTAGTGATCCTTGCGCAGCTTCTCGTTTTGAGTCGCAACGCCGGTGGCGCAGTTGTTCAGGTGGCAGATGCGCAGGTATTTGCAGCCCAGGGCGATCATTGGCGCGGTGCCGAAGCCGAAGCTTTCAGCGCCGAGAATCGCCGCCTTGATCACGTCGAGGCCGGTTTTCAGGCCGCCGTCGGTCTGCACCCGGACTTTGCCGCGCAGGTCGTTGCCGCGCAGGGTCTGGTGGGTTTCGGCCAGGCCGAGCTCCCACGGAGCGCCCGCGTATTTGATCGAGGTCAGCGGCGATGCACCGGTGCCGCCGTCGTAGCCGGAGATGGTGATCAAGTCCGCGTAGGCCTTGGCCACACCGGCAGCGATGGTGCCGACGCCCGCTTCTGCAACCAGCTTCACCGAGACCAAAGCCTTCGGGTTGACTTGTTTCAGGTCGAAAATCAGCTGCGACAAGTCTTCGATCGAATAGATGTCGTGGTGCGGCGGAGGCGAGATCAGGGTCACGCCCGGCACTGCGTAACGCAGTTTGGCGATCAGACCGTTGACCTTGCCACCTGGCAGCTGACCGCCTTCGCCGGGCTTGGCGCCCTGAGCGACCTTGATCTGTAGCACTTCAGCGTTGACCAGGTATTCCGGGGTTACACCGAAACGGCCAGTCGCCACTTGCTTGATTTTCGAGCTCTTGATGGTGCCGTAGCGCGCCGGGTCTTCGCCGCCTTCGCCGGAGTTGGAACGCGCACCGAGGCGGTTCATCGCTTCGGCCAGGGCTTCGTGGGCTTCCGGCGACAATGCGCCCAAAGAGATGCCCGCGGAGTCGAAGCGCTTGAGCACCGATTCCAGCGGCTCGATCTCACTGATGTCCAGCGGCGTGTCCAGGGTCTTGACCTTGAACAGATCGCGGATCATCGACACCGGACGGTTGTCCACCAGCGCCGTGTATTCCTTGAACTTGCTGTAGTCGCCCTGCTGCACAGCGGCTTGCAGGGTGCTGACCACGTCCGGGTTGTAGGCGTGATATTCGCCACCGTGGACGAACTTCAGCAGGCCACCTTGCTGGATCGGCTTGCGCGGGCTCCAGGCTTCAGCCGCCAGGGCTTTCTGCTCGGCTTCGATGTCGACGAAACGCGCGCCCTTGATGCGGCTCGGTACGCCACGGAAGCTCAGGTCGCAGACTTCTTCGGACAGGCCGATCGCCTCGAACAGTTGCGCACCGCGGTACGAGGCGATGGTGGAGATGCCCATCTTCGACAGGATTTTCAGCAGGCCTTTGGTGATGCCTTTACGGTAGTTCTTGAACACCTCATAGAGGTCGCCCAGCACTTCACCGGTGCGGATCAGGTCGCCCAGCACTTCGTAAGCCAGGAACGGATAGACCGCCGAAGCGCCGAAACCGATCAGCACCGCGAAGTGATGCGGATCGCGGGCGGTAGCGGTTTCCACCAGGATGTTGGAGTCGCAACGCAGGCCTTTTTCGGTCAGGCGGTGGTGCACCGCACCGGTCGCCAGCGAAGCGTGGATCGGCAACTTGCCCGGGGCGATGTGACGGTCACTCAGCACGATCTGGGTGCGACCGGCGCGAACGGCTTCTTCAGCCTGATCGGCAACATTGCGCACTGCGGCTTCAAGGCCGACGCTCTCGTCGTAGTTGAGGTCGATGATCTGGCGTTCGAAGCCCGGACGATCGAGGTTCATCAGCGAGCGCCACTTGGCCGGGGAAATGACCGGCGAGCTGAGGATCACGCGCGAAGCGTGTTCCGGCGATTCCTGGAAGATGTTGCGCTCGGCACCGAGGCAGATTTCCAACGACATGACGATGGCTTCACGCAGCGGGTCGATCGGCGGGTTGGTGACCTGCGCGAACTGCTGACGGAAATAGTCGTACGGCGTGCGCACGCGCTGGGACAGCACGGCCATCGGCGTATCGTCGCCCATCGAGCCAACGGCTTCGTAGCCTTGTTCGCCGAGCGGACGCAGCACCTGGTCGCGCTCTTCGAACGTAACCTGATACATCTTCATGTACTGCTTGAGCTGATCGACGTCGTAGAACGCCGAACCATGGTCGTTGTCTTCCATGGTCGCCTGGATGCGCAGGGCATTCTTGCGCAGCCATTGCTTGTACGGATGACGGGACTTCAAGCGGTTGTCGATGGCGTCGGTGTCGAGGATCTGACCGGTTTCGGTGTCCACGGCAAAGATCTGGCCAGGGCCAACGCGACCCTTGGCGATCACGTCTTCAGGCTGGTAGTTCCAGACACCGATTTCCGAGGCCAGGGTAATGAAGCCGTTCTTGGTGGTGACCCAACGCGCCGGACGCAGACCGTTACGGTCAAGCAGGCACACCGCGTAACGACCGTCAGTCATTACCACGCCGGCCGGGCCGTCCCACGGTTCCATGTGCATCGAGTTGTATTCGTAGAACGCCCGCAGATCCGGGTCCATGGTTTCGACGTTCTGCCACGCAGGCGGAATGATCATCCGCACGCCACGGAACAGGTCGATGCCACCGGTGACCATCAACTCGAGCATGTTGTCCATGCTGGAGGAGTCGGAACCTACGCGGTTCACCAGCGGGCCGAGTTCTTCCAGATCCATCAGATCGTTGGTGAACTTGGTGCGACGGGCCTGAGCCCAGTTGCGGTTGCCAGTGATGGTGTTGATCTCGCCGTTGTGGGCGAGGAAGCGGAATGGCTGAGCCAGCGGCCATTTCGGCAAGGTGTTGGTGGAGAAGCGCTGGTGGAACACGCAGATCGAGGTTTGCAGGCGCTGGTCGCTCAGGTCTGGATAGAAGGCGGTCAAATCCGCCGGCATCATCAGGCCTTTATAAATGATGGTCTTGTGGGAAAAGCTGCAGATGTAGTGATCGACGTCGGCGGCGTTGGCCACGGACGAACGACGACGGGAGCTGAACAGCTTGATCGCCATATCCTGATCGCTCAAGCCTTCACCACCGATGAACACTTGTTCGATCTGCGGCAGGCGCTCGAGGGCCAGACGGCCGAGGACGCTGGTGTCGATCGGCACTTTGCGCCAGCCGACCAGAGTCAGACCTTCGGCAAGGATCTCGCGATTCATGTGCTCGCGAGCGGCTTCGGCTTTCACCGGGTCCTGGTTGAAGAAGACCATGCCCACAGCGTATTGCTTGGGCAGTTCGACGCCGAAGGTTTCCTGGGCGATGGCACGCAGGAATACATCCGGCTTTTGAATCAGCAGACCGCAACCGTCACCGGTCTTGCCGTCGGCGTTGATCCCACCGCGGTGGGTCATGCAGGTCAGGGCCTCAATGGCCGTTTGCAAAAGGGTATGACTGGGCTCGCCCTGCATATGGGCTATCAGGCCGAAACCGCAGTTATCCTTGAATTCATCTGGTTGGTACAGACCTGCTTTCATAGACACTTTCTCACCAGGCTGCCTCTTATCGAGGCAAATTTCTTTTCAATTCAACCAGTTACCATCCACGCCGAACGTACGTCAGCTTTGTGGGGGCAAAAGGGAGGTCATTGTACACACCGACACGGAGGCTCACAAATTTGACGACGAAATGTCGCAAATCTATGTCGCATTTGTGAAAGGTTTAAAGCGATATGCTGTGCTAGTCAAAACTTTTTTAATTTTGACCGCAGCGACTCAAAGACTACTGTGACGCAGACACCACAAGGCACGCGGTCTGTAGAGACGGCATGCACTTGCAGAAATTTTGAGGTGCCGGGAGAGGCGGCCTGGGTAAGGCCGCCGAATCTTCAGCGAGTTGTTGCCAGTTCCTGTTGGACGCTGGCGACAGTGCGAGGCCAAGGTTTACCAGCCTGAACCTTCGCTGGCAAGGCCTTGATGGCGGTAACGGCCGCATCGCGGTTGGCGAAGCTACCGTAGGTGATGACGTAAAGCGGCTTGCCGTTGAGTACTTTCTTGAAATAACGGTACTCGCCGCCCTGCTCTTTGACGAAGCTTTGCGCGGCCGATTCGGAGCTGGTGCCGAGGATTTGCACCACGTAGTTACCCGGTGCCTGACCTGCGTACCAGCTGCCACCGGCGGCTTTGGCCACGGTGGCTGGCTTCTCGGCAGGTTTGACCGCGGCGACCGGCTTGGCAGGCGCTGGAGCCGGCTTGGCAACAGGTGCAGGCGCTGGCTTGGCTGTCGCGACCTGAGTCGGCGCAGGCGTTGGCTTGGGGGTCGGTATTGAAGTCGGCGCTGGCGTTGGCGCAGGGCCCGGCTGGATGCCGGCAGGCGGCGCAGTCGTGGTCACGGTTGGCGGTGTAGCGCTGGAACCTTCGACCGGCACGCCGTCATCGCCTTCGGTGATACCACCGGCCGCTTCGGCCAACGGACCACGCATCACCGGCTGCGAGTTGCCGACCAACGGCAACGGCATCGGTTGCGTATTACCGGCGAACTCGACGGAGGGAGCGCCACCGCTGTCAGGTTGTGGCGTGCCCTGGCCCAGCGGCAGTTGTGCCTGTTCGTTGGCAGGTGCGCCGGTGGTCGGCGCTTTGCTACGGCCCGGCATCAACCAGGCGGCGGCTACCGCGACCACGACAACGGCGGAAATCGCCAATACGTGTTTCTTCGGCATGTTGAACCCCATACTTGGACGCTTCACCGCTGAGCGGCTGGCAATCATGGCTTCGATCATTGCATCGCGGGCGACCTGGTTGATGGTGCCAGGCCAACCGTCGGAGCTTTCGTGAATATCAGAGATCTGATCCGCGGTGAAAAGTTCGATACCCCGGCCAGCGCCTTCAAGACGCTGATCCAGATATTCGCGGGTTTCTTCTTCGGCGTAGGGCTGCAATTCGATGACGTGGAAACGCTCTTCCTCAAGGGTCAGCGCTTCAAGCTGGGCAATCAGCGAAGACTCACCGAACAGGAACACGTGTGGGCGACCTTCCGGTGCGCCCGCGGCCAAGGCCAGCAAGGCTTCCAGCGCGGACTCGTCGAGCTGCTCGGCGTCATCCACCAGCAAATAGACTTCCTGCCCCGTGAGGGCAAGCTGTACCACTTGGGCCAGAATGGCGCCGATTTCGGCCTGCTCGACGTTCAGCGCCTGAGCCACCTGACGCAGCATACCGGCTGCATCGCCGGCACCACGGGCGGAAACCACCACGCTCTGCACTGACTGTTTGTTGGTGCTAGCCACCAGAGCCTGACGCAACAGGGTTTTGCCGCTGCCTTGAGGGCCAGTGACTACCAGCAACAACTGGCTGTAACGGGCCAGATGATGCAGTTGCCCCAGCACCGGTTTGCGCTGGGCCGGGAAAAATTTGAAGCCAGGCACCCGTGGAGCGAAAGGGTCATGACTTAACTGGTAATGGCCGAGGAAAGCCTCGTCGGCATGCAAACTAGTCATCGGGATCTTATTAACCTTTAAGCTGAGCCAGGGCGCGGTAATCCGCTCCCAGCGTGGCCTGTAAAACCTCTTTCGGATAATCGTCGGTCACCACTGCTTCGCCCATGTGGCGCAGCAGCACCAGGCGCAAACGACCGTCGATCACTTTCTTGTCAATTGCCATGTGCTCGAGAAAATCGGCTTCGGTCATCTCTTCCGGCGGAATGACCGGCAAGCCGGCACGCTGGAACAGACGAATACCGCGATCACGCTCCTGTTCGCTGATCCAGCCCAGGCGCGCGGACATCTCCAAAGCCATTACGGTGCCAGCAGCCACTGCTTCACCATGAAGCCAGACACCATAGCCCATATGGGTTTCGATCGCGTGGCCAAAGGTGTGGCCCAGGTTCAACGTGGCACGTACGCCCGTCTCTTTCTCGTCGGCACCCACCACCGCAGCCTTGGCCGCGCAGGAGCGTTCGATGGCATAAGTCAGGGCGGTCTGATCGAGCGCTCGCAGGCGATCGACGTTTTCTTCGAGCCAGGTCAGGAATGGCTCGTCGCAGATCAGCCCGTATTTGATGACTTCCGCCAGCCCGGCAGACAGTTCGCGGGGCGGCAGAGTATTGAGGGTGGCGGTATCGATCAGCACCACGTTGGGCTGATAGAAGGCGCCGACCATGTTCTTGCCCAGCGGGTGATTGATCCCGGTTTTGCCGCCCACCGAGGAGTCGACTTGCGACAACAACGTGGTCGGTATCTGGATGAAATCGACGCCTCGCTGGTAGCAGGCGGCCGCAAAACCGGCCATGTCACCGATTACACCGCCACCGAGGGCGATCACCGTGGTACGGCGATCGTGCCGGGCAGTCAGCAGGCCGTCGAAAATCAGTTGCAGGGTTTCCCAGGTCTTGAAGGCTTCGCCGTCGGGCAGCACCACGGAAATCACCGAGAACTGCGCGAGGCTGCGGGTCAGACGCTCCAGGTAGAGCGGCGCGACGGTCTCGTTGGAGATGATCGCTACCTGCCGCCCGCGGATATGCGGGGCCAGCAGCTCAGGCTGATCCAACAAACCTTCGCCAATATGAATCGGGTAGCTGCGCTCGCCTAGATCGACCTTGAGTGTCTGCATGTGTCCCCACAGTGAAGATGGAATCAGGCGTCCTGCCTTGAGTTTACGAATTCCATGGCGTCTGCTGGTGTGACGCCATTCGGTAGCCAGCCGCCACAACCTTGAGCGGTTGCGACAGGACGCCGAGGATAGCGCATTTCGCGCCGCGCATTAACGGGGCGGTAGCTGTTGCAAGCGTTCGAGGATATCGAGCACCACCATCCGCGGCGGCCGCTCATCGGTTTCAACCACCAGGTCGGCGATTTCCCGATACAGCGGATCACGGATCGCCAGCAAGTCGCGCAGGGTTTTCGCCGGGTCGGCGGTGCGCAGCAGTGGCCGATTGCGGTCCCGAGCTGTTCGGCCGACCTGCTGCTCGACAGACGCATGCAGATACACCACCCGACCACCAGCGCGCAGCGCTCGACGATTGGCTTCGCGCATCACCGCGCCGCCACCGGTCGCCAACACCACGCCGTCGAACTCGCACAGCTCGGCAATCATCGCCTGCTCGCGGTCACGAAAGCCCGGTTCGCCTTCCTTATCGAAAATCCACGGGATATTGGCGCCCGTGCGCAATTCAATTTCCTTATCGGAATCTTTGAATGGCAGGCGCAGCTCTTTGGCCAGCAACCGGCCGATGGTGCTTTTTCCAGCCCCCATCGGTCCAACAAGAATCAAATTTCGCACAGAATCAATGACTCACAGCAATCGCCTGATTGTTCATGATACGCGGAGTGAGAAATACCAGCAGCTCGGATTTTTTCTCCGAAACCACGTCACGCCGGAAAAGGCGGCCAAGATACGGCACATCACCGAGAAATGGCACCTTATCTACAACCTTGCTCTGAGTATTTGAGAAAACCCCACCAATGACGATGGTCTCGCCGTCGTTAACCAACACCTTGGCGTTGACCTCGTTTTTCTTGATCGGCGGTACATCCTGCACTTTGTTCAAGTAATCCGGTTCATCCTTGGTGACTTTGACCTCCATGATGATGCGGTTGTCCGGCGTGATCTGCGGGGTCACTTCCAGGGACAGCGAAGCTTCCTTGAACGACACCGAGGTGGCGCCGCTGGAGCTGGCTTCCTGATAGGGAATCTCGGTGCCTTTGAGGATTTTCGCGGTTTCCTTGTCGGACGTGACCACTTTGGGTTGCGAGACGATTTCGCCGTTGCCGGTTTTCTCCATGGCCGAAAGCTCAAGGTCCAGCAGCACGTTGTCGGTAATGAAGGCGATGCCGATCCCCGAAGTATTGCCAGAGGTCCCCAAGTCGACGAACGGCGAGTTGGTACTGGTGCTGCCCGGCGTACCAATGGTGGTCGAAGAGCCGTTGACCCCGGAGGTGTTCCAGTTACCCTTCTGCACCGAACCACCCCAGCGCACGCCAAGGCTTTTGTCATAGTCGACGTTGGCTTCCACGATGCGAGCCTCGATCATCACCTGACGCACCGGAATATCCAGTTGCGCAACGATACGGCGCAGTTCGTCGAGGCGATCCTGGGTCTGGTAGGCAATGATGTTGTTGGTTCGCTCATCAACCGTGATCGAACCTCGCTCGTCGACTTTCGCTTCGGCGCTGGTCACTGACTGGAACAGCTTGGCGATATCGGCGGCCTTGGCGTAATTGACCTGTAACAGCTCGCGACGTAGAGGCGCCAGTTCGGCGATCTGCTTCTGCGACTCCAGCTCCTGACGCTCTCGGGCAGCGATTTCATCAGCCGGCGCCACCAGCAGCACGTTACCAATCTTGCGTTTATCCAGGCCTTTGGTTTTCAACACCAGATCCAGCGCCTGATCCCACGGCACATTCTGCAGGCGCAACGTGATGCCGCCCTGCACCGTGTCGCTGGCCACCAGATTGAGGTTGGTAAAATCGGCGATCAGTTGCAGCACCGAGCGCACATCGATGTCCTGAAAATTCAGCGAGAGTTTTTCGCCGGTGTAGGCAAAGCGTTCGGCGTTGCGCTTCTGCAAGTCATCGACAGTCATCGGCCGGATGCTGATGGTCAGTTTGTTGTCGGTCTGATAGGTCGAATAATCGAAGGCGCCACTGGGCTCGATACTGATAATGGCCCGGTCGCCCGTGGCACTGGCGTTGACGAACTGCACCGGCGTGGCGAAATCCTTGACGTCGAGGCGTACACGCAACCGTTCAGGCAGTTGGATCTTGGTGAACCCGACGATGATTTTGCCATCGCGCTCCTGGATGTTCGGGGCGATGGACGGATCCGACAGATCGATGACCACATTCCCCTCACCCTGGGTGCCGCGCTGGAAATCCACGCCCCGGATGGCTTTGCCCACGGGAGCACTGGCTCTGGCGGGCGCAGGTGCTGCAGTGGCCGCGCGCGGTGCGCTGGTGGCCGGTTTGGGCGCCTTATTACCGGCCGCCTGCCCGACGACCACAAACAGATTGTTGCCTTCGACGCGGGCGTTGTATGGCGTTAATTGAGTCAGGCTGATGATCAGCCGTGTGCGGTCCTTGGCCTCCACTACCGTAGCGCTGCGGGCATTGCCACCGCCCAGGTCGCGATTCTTGTTCGCCAGCTGACTGGTGACCCCCGGCAGGTCCAGCGCAATCCGCGCAGGCTGCTCTGTCGTGTAACCGTGGGGCTGCGGCGGTGGCCCATCGAACGACAACTTCAACTCGACACGGTCACCGGGCAGCGCAGCGACATCCAGCGCTTTGAGGTTGGCCGCCACTACCATCGGCGACAGAAACGCTATCCATAGCGAAATACCGAAGGTTGAGAAAATCCTGTTCATTATTCGAGTTCCACTATGAGTGCTCTTTCAAAGGGATGGTTCGCGGCCGTTCCAGCCAGGCACCTTCGCCATCGGGAACGATTTCGACCACGTCGACTTGCGAACCGCTGATGGCGACGATCCGTCCATCGTTACGCCCCAGGTAATCGCCGACTTTCAGCCGATGCACGCCGCCCGCCCCGCGCAGCAGCGCAAAGGATCCGGCGGCATTGGAGATAGTGCCGACCATTTCAAATTGCTCGATGTTGAAACCTTCGAGGTACTGCTTGACCCGGTTGGGGTCGGGTTTGACGTTGCGCGAGCCGTGCTTCTGCCCGGCCAGATCGACTCTGACCTGCCGGGAGAACGGGCTACGCAGGTTGGCAGCGTTGTAGGCGAATGTCGGGTAAGACCGGAATGTAGGCGTTGGTTCAATCTTGCCGGGTGCACGCAGGCGCACTTCGTTCAGGTAGGCGTCCAGGTCGCTGAAATCATTGTCGCCGCCACAACCGGCGAGGAGAACCAGACACATAACCATCGACAGGCAACGAATAGGGCTCATTTCTGCAACCCCTTGTCGTTGTAGCGATAGGTCTTGGCAAGGATGCTCATGCGCAACTTCGGACCGCCATCGGGATTGGCCGGTGCCAGGTCGAAGTCATGCAGGGTGACGATCCGCGGCAGCCCGGCCACGCCGCTGACGAAAGTGGCCAGGTCGTGATATGCGCCGGTGACGGTGATCCGGATAGGTAGCTCGATGTAGAACTGCTGGGTGACTTCCGGGAGCAGCTTGATCTCTTCGAACTCCAGGCCGCTGCCCAGGCCGGTGCGGGTGATGTCCTCCAGCAGGCCGGGCACTTCGGTGTCGCTGGGCAACTGCCGTAATAGCATGCCGAAGGAGTTCTCCATTTCCTTCATCTGCTGGGTATACAGCTCCAGATTCGCCGCCATGTGGGCCTTGGTCGCGAATTGCTCCTTGAGCGTCGACTCTTCCTCGCGCCTGAGTTCCAGGTGGTTTTGCAGATCGCTGATCAAGAAGCTGTAGCCCAGGGCCAGCACCAGAACCATCAGCAGGACACTCGCCAGGACCTTGATCGGCGCAGGCCAGGAGCCCATGTTGTTGGTGTCCAGATCGCTGATGTCGATCTGGCGCAACCCTTCGAACCATTCGGACGGCTTCATTTAGCGCCCCCCACAACTGCGGGCTGAGTCTGACGGACGGTCAACTGAAAGACATTGGCCTGATCCAGCTGACCAGCGGTGGTCGCTTTGACCTCCGTAAGGTTGGGCGCATCGAACCAGTCGGAGGCATCCAGATTGCGCATCAGATCCGAAACACGATTATTGGACTCCGCCGCGCCGGTGATGGACAACGTCTTGCCGACCATTTTCACTTCAGTGAAATAAACTCCGTCCGGCAAAGTACGCGCCAATTGATCGAAAATCCTCCCGCTGATCGGTCGGTTGCCTTGCAGGTCCTGGATGATGCGCATGCGCTCGACGAGTTGCTGGCGACGGGCCTTCAGGTCGCTGATTTGCTTGATCCGCTCGTCGACCACGGCAATTTGCTTGCTGATGTAATCGTTACGGGCGACTTGCCGATTAATGGCGCTGTTAATGACCTGGTCCGCGATCAGCAACGCCGCCACAGACCCCACCAGCACACCGATCAACGCCAGTAAAAAGCGTTTGCGACGCCCTTCGCGCAACTCTTCACGCCAGGGTAAAAGATTAATCCGCGCCATCAGTCGAAACTCCTGAGGGCCAGACCGCAGGCGATCATCAGTGCCGGGGCATCACTCGCCAAGGCACCGGCGTTGACCTTGCTGCTCAGGGTCATGTCGGAGAATGGATTGGCGACCTGGGTCGGTGTACCCAGCCGCTGCTCGATCAATCGCTCCAGCCCGGGGACCGAGGCAGTGCCGCCGGCCAGGAGGATGTGATCGACCGAGTTGTATTGGCCGGAGGCGAAGAAAAACTGTAACGAACGCGACACCTGCTGCACCAGCGCATCACGAAACGGCTGCAAGACCTCGCTGACGTAATCGTCCGGCAAACCGCCCTGCTTCTTCGCCAGCCCCGCCTGCTCGACCGTCAGGCCATAACGACGCTGGATCTCTTCCGTCAGTTGACGGCCGCCGAACAATTGTTCGCGGGTGTAGATGATCCGCCCGTTGTGCAGCACGCTCAGGGTGGTCATGGTAGCGCCGATATCGACCACCGCCACGGTCAGACGCTCCTGAGAAGCGGCCAACTGGGTTGCCAGCAGTCCGAACGATCGCTCCAGGGCATAGGCTTCGACATCGACCACACGCGCGGTCAATCCGGCCAGAGCCAGGGCCGCTTCACGGACTTCGACGTTTTCCTTGCGACACGCCGCCAGCAGCACATTGACCCGCTCGGGGTTGCGCGCCGACACGCCCTGCACTTCGAAGTCGATCGCCACTTCGTCCAGTGGATAAGGGATGTACTGATCGGCCTCGATCTTCAGCTGGTTTTCCATCTCGTCGTCGGAAAGACCGGCGTCCATCTCGATGGTCTTGGTGATCACCGCCGAACCGGCCACCGCCACAGCGACGTTTCTGAGGCTGGTTTTGGCCTTGG
Source organism: Pseudomonas sp. GM102 (assembly GCF_000282555.1). Lineage (NCBI taxonomy): Bacteria > Pseudomonadati > Pseudomonadota > Gammaproteobacteria > Pseudomonadales > Pseudomonadaceae > Pseudomonas > Pseudomonas sp. GM102. Next base: position 25,455 of record NZ_AKJB01000051.1, read on the forward strand.
CCAGCACGCGCGCAAGGGCCTGCCCCACGCCTTCGAGCTCGGCAATATTTTTCTCGACCACGGCACTGGCGGGCAGCGGTTCGACCGCATAGGCCTCGACCCGATAGCGGTCGCCCTGGCGACTTAGCTCCAGTAGCTTCACCGACGTGGAGCTGATGTCGATCCCCAAAAGCGTATTGGCTTTTTTATTGAAGAGTCCTAGCACTACCAATTCCCTATGACTATCCGTGAGTTACGGACTCTGTAATATCCATTGCGTTCAATACCCCCCGTCTTGACAGAAGCGCAAATGACGCCCCCTACGGAAAAATGCTTATAATGCCGAGCGTTTTTTCCGCTTTCACTGCAAGCGCGGGTCATTCTCTGTATAGCCTGAACCCTGATGCCTAATTCATTCTTTGCCCTGGATATCCAAAAGCCTTGATTCGTCTGCTGAAATTTTTCGGTTGGTCCATCGTCGCCGTTTTCTGCGGACTGCTCCTGAGTCTGAGCGGCGCTTTTCTTTACCTTAGCCCCGGATTGCCGTCCGTGGAGGCGCTGAGAAGTATTCAGTTGCAGATTCCTTTGCGGGTGTATAGCAGCGACAACAAATTGATCGCAGAATTTGGCGAAATGCGCCGTACGCCAATCCGTTTCGCCGACATTCCCCCCAATTTCATTAATGCGTTACTAAGTGCTGAAGACGACAATTTCGCCAACCACTACGGCGTCGATCCCAGCAGCCTGATGCGGGCCGCCACCCAGTTGGTAAAAAGCGGACACATTCAGTCCGGCGGCAGCACCATCACCATGCAGGTGGCGAAGAACTTCTTCCTGACCAGCGAACGCAGCTTCTCGCGCAAAACCACCGAAATCCTCCTGGCCCTGCAGATCGAACGGCAGCTGACCAAGGATGAAATCCTCGAGCTGTACGTCAACAAGATCTATCTGGGCAACCGCGCCTATGGCATCGAGGCGGCGGCGCAGGTCTATTACGGCAAGTCGATTCGTGACGTCAGCCTGGCGCAGATGGCGATGATCGCCGGCCTGCCAAAAGCCCCCTCACGCTTCAACCCGCTGGCCAACCCGGCCCGCAGCAAGGAGCGCCGCGACTGGATCCTGGGGCGCATGTACAAGCTCGGCAAGATCACCGAAGCCGACTACACCACCGCGATCAATGAACCGCTGAACGCCAGCTACCACGTGCCGACTCCGGAAGTGAACGCACCGTACGTCGCCGAAATGGCCCGTGCCGAAATGGTCGGCCGCTATGGCAGCGATGCGTACACCGAAGGCTTCCGTGTCACCACCACGGTGCCGAGCGATTTGCAGGAGATGGCCAACACTGCGGTTCACGAAGGCTTGATGACCTACGACCAACGGCACGGTTATCGCGGCCCCGAGTCACGCCTGCCGGGTAAAACCCGAGAGGCCTGGGCTCTGGAGTTGACCAAACAGCGGACCATCAGCAGCCTGGAACCGGCGATCGTGACCCAGGTCGACAAGAACGGCGTGCAGGTGCTGACCCGCTCCGGCGAAGAACACGTTGCCTGGGACACCATGAAGTGGGCTCGCCCCTTCCTGAATACCAACAGCATGGGCGCCAATCCGAAGCAGCCGTCGGATGTCGCGCAGGTCGGTGATCTGATTCGCGTGCAGCGTCAGCCTGACAATTCGCTCAAGTTCAGCCAGATTCCGCAGGCTCAGGGCGCACTGGTTTCCCTCGACCCGCAGAACGGCGCCATTCGTTCGCTGGTCGGCGGTTTCGCCTTCGAGCAGAGCAACTACAACCGCGCCATGCAGGCCAAGCGTCAGCCGGGTTCGAGCTTCAAGCCGTTCGTCTACAGCGCCGCCCTGGACAACGGTTATACCGCCGCCAGCCTGGTGAACGACGCACCGATCGTGTTCGTCGACGAGTACCTGGACAAGGTCTGGCGCCCGAAGAACGACACCAATACCTTCCTCGGCCCGATCCGCATGCGTGAAGCGCTCTACAAGTCGCGCAACCTGGTATCGATCCGCCTGCTGCAAGCGCTGGGTGTCGACCGTACCATCGACTACATCAGCAAATTCGGCTTCAACAAGCAGGACCTGCCGCGCAACCTGTCCCTGGCCCTGGGTACCGCGACCCTGACGCCAATGGAAATCGCCACCGGCTGGAGCACCTTCGCCAACGGCGGCTACAAGATCACTCCGTACATCATCGACAAGATTGAAAGCCGCAACGGCGACACGCTATTCGTCGCCAACCCGCCGAGCGTTCCGAAAGGCGTCGTAGCAAGCGATGGCATCGCCATGCCAGCCTCCGACACCTTCACGGTCAACGTCACTCCAGGCGCAGTGCCGAGCGCCCAGCCAGCGCCACAAACGCCAGCCGTGGCCGAGCGTATCGTCGATGGGCGCACCACTTACATCCTCAACAGCATGCTGGAGGACGTGATCAAGCTCGGCACCGGTCGCCGTGCACTGGCCTTGGGCCGCAGCGACATCGCGGGCAAGACCGGCACCACCAACGAATCCAAGGACGCCTGGTTCTCCGGCTACAACGCCGATTACGTGACCACCGTCTGGACTGGCTTCGACCAACCGGAAAGCCTGGGCAAACGCGAGTTCGGCGGCACCGTTGCCTTGCCGATCTGGATGAACTACATGGCGGCGGCCCTTAAAGACAAGCCACCGCACACCCAGGCGGAGCCGGAAGGCATCCTCAGCCTGCGGGTTGACCCGATCAGCGGCCGTGCAGCCAGCCCTGGCACGCCAGGCGCCTACTTCGAACTGTTCAAGGCCGAGGACACGCCACCATCGGTGAACGAACTGGGTAACGGCAATGTGCCGGGCAGCCCGCTGCCAGCGGATGAGGCAGCACCGATCGATTTGTTCTGATCGCGCAGCGCAACGCAAAAGCCCCGCCTTCGAAAGAAGAGCGGGGTTTTTTATATCGGTGTTTCCCGTGCTGGCCCCTTCGCGGGCAAGCCTCGCTCCTACAGGGGTCCTGCCATACCTGATATCGCGAGCAACGCATATCCGTAGGAGCGAGGCTTGCCCGCGAAGAGGCCCTCAAAGACACCACAAATACCGCAGGCATTAAAAAAGCCCCGACTCGCGAGAGCCGGGGCTTTTGGTTGAAGCGCTACAACGGCTTAGCCGTTGAACACGTCATCCACGCTTTTCAGCGGGTAGTTCTTCGGATACGGCAGGGTCGCCACACCGGTCTCGATCGCAGCCTTGGCCACGGCATCGGAGATCAGGGTGATCAGACGGGCATCCATTGGTTTCGGAATGATGTACTCACGACCGAATTCCAGCTTGATGCCGCCGTAGGCGTCGCACACTTCCTGAGGCACTGGCAGCTTGGCCAGTTCACGCAGGGCGTTGGCGGCAGCCACTTTCATTTCTTCGTTGATGCGCTTGGCGCGAACGTCCAGGGCACCACGGAAGATGAACGGGAAGCCCAGTACGTTGTTGACCTGGTTCGGGTAGTCCGAACGGCCGGTGGCCATGATCACGTCGTTACGGGTGGCGTGCGCCAGTTCCGGGGAGATTTCCGGATCCGGGTTCGAGCACGCGAACACGATCGGGTTGGCCGCCATGGATTTCAGGCCTTCAGCACTCAGCAGGTTCGGACCGGACAGGCCAACGAACACGTCAGCGCCTTCCAGCGCGTCAGCCAGGGTGCGTTTCTCGGTCGCGTGAGCGAACACGGCCTTGTACTGGTTCAGGTCGTCACGGCCGGAGTGGATCACGCCGGTACGGTCAACCATGTAGATGTTTTCGATGTTGGCGCCCATGCTCACCAGCAATTTCATGCAGGAGATGGCGGCAGCACCGGCGCCCAGGCAGACGATCTTGGCGTCAGCCAGGGTTTTGCCAGCGATTTCCAGGGCGTTGATCATGCCGGCCGCAGTCACGATTGCGGTGCCGTGCTGGTCATCGTGGAATACCGGAATATCGCACTGCTCGATCAGAGCGCGTTCGATCTCAAAGCACTCAGGTGCCTTGATGTCTTCCAGGTTGATGCCACCGAAGGTGATGGAGATACGCTTGACGGTGTCGATGAAGGCTTGCGGGCTTTCGGAGTCGACTTCGATGTCGAACACGTCGATGCCGGCGAAGCGCTTGAACAGCACACCCTTACCTTCCATAACCGGCTTGGAAGCCAATGGGCCGAGGTTACCCAGGCCGAGAATCGCGGTGCCATCGGAAATGACTGCAACCAGGTTGCCCTTGCCGGTGTATTTGTAGGCCAGTTCAGGATCGCGGGCGATTTCGCGTACTGGTTCGGCTACGCCGGGGCTGTAGGCCAGCGACAGATCGCGGGCGGTAGCGGTGGCCTTGGTGAGCTCGACACTCAGCTTCCCTGGACGGGGATGGGCGTGATATTCGAGAGCGGCAGTTTTCAGATCAGACATAAGGGCATTCCGCTTTTTACTGTTGGACAGACGGACCGCCGAGGATACTCGCCTCGCAAAGTCCTCACAAGACTGACCAGTCACCCCTGTCAAGCGCCCGGCCCTACGACTTTGGGCCAAGAGCCACGAAACACAAGGGATAGACTGTTCACAATCAATAGAAAAAATGTCTACAATTTTTTCTTACGGTGCTGCCTGCAACATCGCCGGATCGGTCAGCGGCAGCAGCCAGCGCGCCTGCCCCGGCTTCAACCCGCCGCGACGTGAACGATCCACCACCCAGCCACGAGCCTCGATTTGCTTGCCTTTGAGATTTTCAAGCAATGCGACATCGAATTGGTCCAGCATATTGGGTGCAACCCGCAATACAACCGAATCCTGCAACTCGATCCAAACGCCGCCGCGATTGCGCTGAACCTTGCTCACACGACCACTGAGCATGGCGAAGCCGGATGCACTGATCTGCTCCGCTTTCAGTACAGGTGATTGTCGCCACAGCCCGAGACCCGCCCGACGAGCACTGCGTTCGGCCACTTGCTGGCAGGCGACCAAATCGACATTCGGTGCCACCGCCACCTGAAAACCGAGGCCCTCGGCGAGCATCTGCGCTTCGAGGTTGGCCCCATCGACACTGTAGACATGAGCCAGGGTGCGGCCGTAATGGTCCTTGCTTTCCTTACCCGGCAACAAACCGACCCGCCCGTCGCTGGCGGCCACCAGAGCCTCAAGGCGTTTGCGCGCGGCCACGGCGAACGGTTCGTCGGAGCGACCCTGCTTGCCTAGCTCCGGCGTATTCAAACCGATCATGCGCACGCTGCGGCCATCGCTCAGACGCAAGGTGTCGCCATCCACTACGCGCTGCACCGTGACTGGCGTGAGCCCGCTCGGTGCCGGGCAGAAGGCCTGGGCACCGGAAAGCCAAATCGCGGACACAAAAAAGGCGCCCGCGAGGGACGCCTTTTTCATCAGCAAGGAAAAGCCCATCGGGCCTTTCAACCTTACTCTGCAGCAGCAGGAGCTTTCTTGCCGAAAGCGCCGAAACGGTCTGCGAAGCGCTGTACACGACCGCCAGTATCCAGAGTCTTCTGCTTACCGGTGTAGAACGGGTGGCATTCGTTGCATACGTCGATCGCCAGAGGCTTGGCCAGGTTCGAACGAGTTTCGAACTTGTTGCCACAGCTGCAGGTAACTGCGGTGATTTCGTATGTTGGATGGATATCGGCTTTCATGATGTATTCCTCAGGCTAGCGTGCCGCCACTCAACACCATTGTTGAATACCGCACGTAATTAGGCCGCGGATTCTACCAGACAATGCCATTCACGCAAGCTGTCGCTTAAACCAGTCGTCTGCTAGGCTCCCGGCCTCAAGCGCAATCCCTGTGGGAGCGGGCTTGCTCGCGAAGAGTCCGTAACATTCAACATCTCAGGTGGCTGTTGCACCGCTTTCGCGAGCAAGCCCGCTCCCACAGGTCGCGCCCTGCTTTCTTTTTTGCCCGCTTATCGAGATTCCCCCGCGTGCCCAACGCCATTTTGCGCCTCGCCCTGCCTTCGCCCCTGCGCCGCCTGTTCGACTACCGCGCACCGGCCGGAGTCCTGCGCGCCCAGTTGCACCCGGGCATGCGCTTTCGGGTGCCGTTTGGTCGGCGGGAGATGATCGGGATTCTGGTGGAGGTCACCGACACCAGCGAAGTACCGGCAGAAAAACTCAAGCCGGCCCTGGCGCTGCTCGATGCCGTACCACCGCTGCCACCCGCGTTGTTCAAGCTGTGCTTATGGACTTCCCAGTATTACCAGCACAGCCTCGGCGACACGTTGAGCTGGGCGCTGCCAGTGTTGCTGCGTCAGGGTGAACTGGCCGAAGCGCGGCAGGAGCGTTTTTGGTCCGCCGCACCCGGCGCCAGCCTCGATGATCCGCGCATCGCCCGCGCACCGCGACAGCGCGAAGCCCTGGCGACCCTGGCCCAGCACCCCCATGGTGTCGCTCATCAGTTGCTGAGCAAATTGATGCTGAGCAAGGACAGCCTCGATCTGTTGCTGGCCAAGGATCTGGTGCAGGTAGACATCCGCAAGCACGCGCCCGGTGTGCGCCACGAACACTGGCTGGCCCAACCGGAACTGCCGCTCAACCCGGAGCAGCGCGCCGCTTACGAGGCGATTCGAGCCGGATTCGACAGTTATCACGCGTTCCTGCTGGCTGGCGTCACCGGCAGCGGCAAGACCGAAGTCTATTTGCAGCTGATCCGCGAAACCCTCGAGGCCGGCAAGCAAGCCCTGGTGCTGATCCCGGAGATCAACCTCGGCCCGCAAACCCTGGCGCGCTTCGAGCAGCGCTTCAATGCGCGCATCGCGCTGATCCACTCCGCAGTCAATGACCGCGAACGCCTGGAAGCCTGGCTGGCGGCACGGGATGGCGAGGCCGACATTATTATCGGTACCCGTTCGGCACTGTTCACGCCGATGAAGAACCCCGGCCTGATCATCATTGATGAAGAGCACGACGGCTCTTATAAACAGCAGGAAGGCCTGCGCTACCACGCCCGCGACTTGGCACTGGTCCGCGCCCGGCAGGAAAACATCCCGATTGTCCTCGGATCCGCCACGCCTTCACTGGAAAGCCTGCAAAACGCCTACACCGGTCGTTACGGTCTCTTACGCCTGAATGAGCGGGCCGGTGGCGCCAAGCAACCGCGTTTCCTGCGCCTGGACGTGAAAAGTCGTCCGCTGGACAGCGGCATTTCCGGGCCGATGCAACAAGCTATCGGTCAGACCCTGGCCGCCGGCCAGCAGGTGCTGGTGTTCCTCAACCGCCGAGGGTTCGCCCCGACGCTGCTCTGCCACGACTGCGGCTGGATGTCTGAATGCCAGCGCTGCGACGCGCGAATGACCGTGCACCAGCGCTCCGGCGAACTGCGTTGCCACCATTGTGGCTACGTCGAACGCGTGCCCCGCCATTGCCCGAAGTGCGGCAAGGTCGATCTGCGGCCTGTGGGCGCCGGTACCGAGCGCGCCGAAGAACGCCTGGGGATTTTGTTTCCGCACGTCCCGGTGCTGCGGGTCGACCGCGACAGCACTTCACGCAAAGACGCGATGAATCAACTGTTCGCCACCATTCAAAAAGGCCAGCCGTGCATTCTGGTCGGCACACAAATGCTTGCCAAAGGGCACCACTTTCCACGGGTGACCCTGGTGTCGATTCTGGATGCCGACGGCGGACTGTTCTCCGGCGATTTCCGCGCCAGCGAACGCATGGCGCAGTTGATCGTCCAGGTCGCCGGGCGCGCGGGGCGGGCCGAAGAGCCGGGCAAAGTGATTATCCAGACGCACCTGGCGGACCATCCGCTGCTGGTGCAACTGACCGAGCAAGGCTATTTCGCCTTTGCCGAACAGGCGTTGAGCGAACGCCGCTCCGCAGGACTTCCACCGTTTGCGCATCTCGCGCTGCTGCGGGCCGAAGCGCATAAACCGGGGCAGGCCGAAGGCTTCCTCGATGAAGCGTGCAGCGAGGCCGAGCGTTTGCTGGCCGAGCAGAACCTGAGCGGGATTGAGTTGCTGGGGCCGGTGCCTGCGCCGATGGAGCGCCGGGCCGGGCGTTATCGCGCGCAGTTGTTGCTGCAAGCCACGGCCCGGGCACCGCTGCATCGATTGCTGAGCAGTTGGTTGCTGGTTTTGGAGCAGATGCCGAGTGGGCGGGCGGTGCGCTGGTCGCTGGATGTGGATCCGGTCGATTTGTATTGATTGGAAGACGGCCTTCGCGGGCAAGCCTCGCTCCTACAGGGCAGTGCGCCGATCAAAAGATTGTAGGAGCGAGGCTTGCCCGCGAAGGCGGTCGATTTGTCACCACATATCCATAACCTGCCCGCTATAGTTGGCAAGCCCGTCTTCGCAACGGATAATGCCCAGTTTTTCCACCAGCGCATCGAAGCGCCGCCGCGCTTGCGGTCGAAAGAGCAGACCATGAAAGACACCATTCGCCAGCTGATCCAACAAGCCATCACCCAACTCGTCAACGAAGGTGTGTTGCCTGAAGGCCTGTCGCCGGCGATCCAGGTGGAAAACTCCCGTGACAAGAAAAACGGCGACTTCGCCAGCAACATCGCCATGATGCTGGCCAAACCAGCCGGTATGAAACCTCGTGACCTGGCCGAGAAAATCATCGCCGCGCTGCCGGCTGACGAGAACGTCACCAAGGCCGAAATCGCCGGTCCTGGCTTCCTGAACTTCTTCCAGAACACTCAAGCCCTGGCGACCCGCCTGGACGCGGCGCTGGCCGACGACCACATCGGCGTACGCAAGGCCGGCCCGGTGCAGCGCACCGTGGTTGACCTGTCGGCACCGAACCTGGCCAAAGAGATGCACGTCGGCCACTTGCGCTCGACCATCATCGGCGACGGCGTGGCCCGGGTTCTGGAATTCCTCGGCGACGAAGTGATCCGCCAGAACCACGTTGGCGACTGGGGCACCCAGTTTGGCATGCTGATGGCTTATCTGCAGGAAAACCCGATCACCAGCGACGAGCTGTCGGACCTGGAAAACTTCTACCGCGCCGCCAAGCAACGCTTCGACGAGTCCGCCGAGTTCGCTGATCGCGCCCGAGGCCTGGTGGTCAAGCTGCAAGCCGGCGACCCGGACTGCCTGGCGCTGTGGACCAAGTTCAAAGACATCTCGTTGTCGCACTGCCAGAAAATCTACGAACTGCTGAACGTCAAACTGACCATGGCCGACGTAATGGGCGAAAGCGCCTATAACGACGACCTGATCAACGTGGTCAACGACCTCAAGGCCGCCGGCCTGCTGGTCGAGAGCAACGGCGCTCAATGCGTGTTCCTCGACGAGTTCAAGAACGCCGATGGCGACCCGCTGCCAGTGATCATCGTCAAGGCCGACGGCGGTTACCTCTACGCCACCACCGACCTGGCAGCCGTGCGTTATCGCAGCGGCGTGCTGAAGGCCGATCGTGCGCTGTATTTCGTCGACCAGCGCCAGGCCCTGCACTTCCAGCAAGTGTTCCAGGTCGCGCGCCTGGCCGGCTTCGTGACGCACCCGATGGAAATGGAACACATGGGCTTCGGCACCATGAACGGCGCCGACGGCCGTCCGTTCAAGACCCGTGATGGCGGCACCGTGAAGCTGATCGACCTGCTGACCGAAGCCCAGGAACGCGCCTACACACTGGTGAAAGAGAAGAACCCGGAGCTTGCCGAAGACGAGTTGCGCAACATCGCCAAGGTCGTGGGCATTGGCGCCGTGAAATACGCCGACCTGTCCAAGCACCGCACCAGCGATTACAGCTTCAACTTCGACCTGATGCTGAACTTCGAAGGCAACACCGCGCCATACCTGCTGTACGCCTACACCCGGGTGGCCGGCGTGTTCCGCAAGCTTGGCAAGGATTTCAGCGAAGTCGAAGGGCAGATCGTCCTCGAAGCCGCACACGAACATGAGCTGGCGGCGAAACTGGCGCAGTTCGGCGAGATCCTGAATAACGTGTCCGACAAAGGCACGCCGCACATCCTCTGCACCTACCTGTACGATGTTGCCGGCCTGTTCTCCAGCTTCTACGAGAACTGCCCGATCCTCGGCGCCGACACCCCGGCGCAAATGCAGAGCCGCCTGCGCCTCGCCGCGCTGACCGGCCGCACTCTCAAGCAAGGCCTGGAACTCTTGGGTCTGGAAACTCTGGAGCGTATGTAAGTTGGCTGCCAAGAAAAAACCTGCACCCAAGCGTGGCGCCAGCCGTTACCAAGCTCCTGCAAAGCAACCGATCCCGGGCTGGCTGTGGATGGCCATCGGCCTGACGGTCGGCGCGTTCATTGTGTTCCTGATGAAGCTGGAGCCGGGCAAGGGCAGCGATACCGTCAAGCGCGAGAAGATCGAGCAGCAGAAAGCCAGCAAGATCGCCGAGGCCAACAAGACCCCGCCAAGCCCGACGCAACCGGTGAAGCCGAAGTACGACTTCTACACCTTGCTGCCGGAATCGGAAGTCATTGTGCCGCCGGACGCGGTACCGGAAAAAACCCTACCGACACCACAAGTGCCGGCCATTCCGACCACGCCGGTGACGCCAGAGCAAGCGGCGAAAATCGACACCGCCCGGGCTCAAGCGGCATTGGCTGGCATCACCCCGCCGCCAGCGCCACCGGTGGCGAAAGCTGCGCCGGTGACCAAGTTCTTCCTGCAGGCGGGTTCGTTCCGCAAGGAAGCCGATGCCGACAAGGTGCGTGCGCAGATCATCCTGCTGGGTCAGGCGGTGGCGGTTGAATCCGGCACGGTGAAGGACGAGACCTGGTATCGGGTGCTGGTCGGTCCGTTCAGCAACCGCGAACAGCTGACCACCGCTCAGAAGCAACTGGCGGGCAGCGGCTTCAGCAACCTGTTGTTACAACAACGTCAGAGTCGCTGACCTAGCAGAAACAACCTGCTTTTGTGGCGAGGGAGCTTGCTCCCGCTGGAGTGCGCAGCACTCCCTAACCCGGGCACCGCGGTCCATCAGACAGACTTCGGTAGCTGGGTTTACGACTGCTGCGCAGCCGAACGGGAGCAAGCTCCCTCGCCACAGGGATTCACTTGCATCCTCCTTTACCAATGACAAACCGCTCGTCCCCTCTCCCGCTCCGCAGTTGAAAAACGCTCCACCACCCCCATATGAGTTGGCATAAGGCATTTTCGCCCCGCTGCGTGGAGACTCTCCCTTGACCACCATCGTTTCAGTTCGCCGCCACGGCAAAGTCGTCATGGGCGGCGACGGCCAGGTTTCGCTCGGCAATACCGTGATGAAAGGCAACGCGAAAAAAGTTCGCCGCCTCTACCACGGCCAGGTTATCGCCGGTTTTGCCGGGGCCACCGCTGACGCCTTCACCCTCTTCGAGCGTTTCGAAGGCCAGCTGGAGAAACATCAGGGCCACCTGGTTCGCGCCGCCGTCGAACTCGCCAAAGAATGGCGCACCGACCGCTCCCTGAGCCGCCTCGAAGCCATGCTCGCGGTCGCCAACAAAGATGCCTCCCTGATCATCACCGGCAACGGTGACGTGGTTGAGCCCGAAGAAGGCCTGATCGCCATGGGTTCCGGCGGTGGTTACGCCCAGGCTGCCGCGAGTGCCCTGTTGAAGAAAACCGATTTGTCGGCGCGGGAAATCGTCGAAACAGCGCTCGGCATCGCCGGCGACATCTGCGTATTCACCAACCACACCTTCACCATTGAGGAGCAGGACCTCGCTGAGTAAGCCTGTTTTGGCCTAGCGCCACGGCTCACTTATGCTTGAGGACCGCCAATTACTATGCCCATGACCCCCCGTGAAATCGTCCACGAACTCAATCGCCATATCATCGGCCAGGACGATGCCAAACGCGCCGTCGCCATCGCCTTGCGTAACCGCTGGCGCCGGATGCAGCTGCCTGAAGAGCTGCGCGTCGAAGTCACCCCCAAGAACATCCTGATGATCGGCCCGACCGGTGTCGGTAAAACCGAGATCGCCCGTCGCCTGGCCAAGCTCGCCAACGCGCCGTTCATCAAGGTCGAAGCGACCAAGTTCACCGAAGTGGGCTACGTCGGCCGCGACGTCGAATCGATCATTCGTGATCTGGCCGACGCCGCGATCAAACTGCTGCGCGAACAGGAAATGACCAAGGTTCGCCACCGCGCCGAAGACGCTGCCGAAGAACGCATCCTCGACGCCTTGCTGCCACCGGCACGCATGGGCTTCAGCAACGAGGACGCTGCACCGTCGGCCGATTCCAACACCCGTCAGCTGTTCCGCAAGCGCCTGCGTGAAGGTCAGCTGGATGACAAGGAGATCGAAATCGAAGTGGCCGAAGTGTCCGGCGTCGATATCTCCGCGCCACCGGGCATGGAAGAAATGACCAACCAGCTGCAGAGCCTGTTCGCCAACATGGGCAAGGGCAAGCGCAAAAACCGCAAGCTCAAGGTCAAGGAAGCGCTGAAACTGGTTCGCGACGAAGAAGCCGGTCGCCTCGTCAACGAAGAAGAATTGAAGGCCAAGGCCCTGGAAGCCGTCGAGCAGCACGGCATCGTGTTCATCGACGAAATCGACAAGGTTGCCAAGCGCGGCAATTCCGGGGGCGTCGACGTGTCCCGTGAGGGCGTACAGCGCGACTTGCTGCCGCTGATTGAAGGCTGCACCGTCAACACCAAACTGGGGATGGTCAAGACTGACCACATCCTGTTCATCGCTTCCGGTGCGTTCCACCTGAGCAAGCCGAGCGATCTGGTGCCTGAGCTGCAAGGTCGCCTGCCGATTCGGGTCGAACTCAAGGCCCTGAGCCCGGAAGATTTCGAGCGCATCCTCAGCGAGCCGCATGCATCGCTCACCGAGCAATATTGTGCACTGCTGAAAACCGAAGGTCTGCTCATCGAATTCCTCCCGGACGGCATCAAGCGTCTCGCCGAGATCGCCTGGCAGGTCAACGAGAAAACCGAAAACATCGGTGCCCGTCGCCTGCACACCCTGCTCGAGCGCCTGCTCGAAGAGGTCTCGTTCAGCGCCGGTGATCTGGCCAGTACCCACGAGGACAAGCCGATCCTGATCGATGCCGATTACGTCAACAGCCACTTGGGCGAATTGGCGCAGAACGAAGACCTGTCCCGTTATATCCTGTAGGTCTCAATCTGTGTGAGCGGGCTTCTGTGGCGAGGGAGCTTGCTCCCGCTGGGTCGCGAAGCGGCCCCAAAAGTCAGTGAATGCGGTCTACCAGACAGACCACATTCACCGAATTTACGGCTGCTGCGCAGCCGAGCGGGAGCAAGCTCCCTCGCCACAGGTCACCCGTCGACACAGGGCCTCCATACAGACGGAAGATCGGCCCCATGACGACCCAACTCCCCACCGACATCAAACTCCACAAAGCCTCAAAAACCCTGTCGCTCAAATACGCGTCCGGCGAGGAATATCACCTGCCCGCCGAGTTCCTTCGCGTGCATTCTCCTTCCGCCGAAGTCCAAGGCCACGGCAAACCTATCCTGCAATTTGGCAAGATCGGCGTAGGCCTGAGCAAGGTCGAACCGGCCGGTCAGTACGCACTGAAATTGACCTTCGACGACGGCCACGACAGCGGCCTGTTCACCTGGGAATATCTGTACCAGCTGGCAGTGCGCCAGGAAGATCTCTGGAACGATTATCTTGCTGAACTCAAAGCGGCTGGAAAGACCCGTGATCCGAATGAGTCCGTCGTCAAGCTGATGCTCTAGCTCAGGCCTCTGGCTGTTTAGAGGGCATTTTCTAATTCCATCTGTTTGAATGCTTCGCTGCGGTGGCAACGATTGGCCCGCTTGCGAAAAAAATTAAACTCGGGTAACCAATGGAGCTGGCAAGTTCCGTGCAGTGCTCTCTGAACTAAAAAGCAGCGATGCGCAATTTACAGTCACCCGAGCAGTAGTACCTGGCGTGCTGTGTGATTACATAGCTGGACTCAGGTACTCGTCTCAGGACAATGGAGCGTCGTAGATGAGTAACAAGCTTAACGATGACTTGAAATTTCAGGCTTCGGAAAATACCTTGGGGCTGAATCCTGTTGTTGGACTACGTAGAAAGGATCTCTTGGGCTCTGCCCGAATGGTGCTGACCCAGGCCATCAGACAACCCATCCACAGTGCCAGGCATGTCGCCCATTTCGGCATCGAACTCAAGAACGTGCTGTTCGGAAAATCCGAGCTTCAACCGCAAAGTGATGACCGTCGCTTCCTTGATCCGGCGTGGAGTCAGAACCCGCTCTACAAACGTTATTTGCAAACTTATCTGGCGTGGCGCAAGGAGCTTCATGCCTGGATCGATGACAGCAACCTCTCGCCCAAGGACGTCGCTCGCGGGCATTTCGTGATCAACCTCATGACCGAAGCCATGGCCCCGACCAACACGGCGGCCAACCCGGCGGCGGTCAAACGCTTCTTCGAAACCGGTGGCAAGAGCCTGCTCGACGGCCTCTCCCATCTGGCCAAGGATCTGGTGCACAACGGTGGCATGCCGAGCCAGGTCAACATGGGTGCATTCGAAGTCGGCAAGAGCCTGGGCGTAACCGAAGGTGCAGTGGTGTTTCGCAACGATGTGCTGGAGCTGATCCAGTACCGACCGATCACCGAGCAAGTGCATGAACGCCCGCTGCTGGTGGTGCCGCCACAGATCAACAAGTTCTACGTTTTCGACCTGAGCCCGGACAAGAGCCTGGCGCGCTTTTGCCTGCGCAACAACGTGCAGACGTTTATCGTCAGCTGGCGCAACCCGACCAAGGAGCAGCGCGAGTGGGGGCTGTCGACCTACATCGAAGCGCTCAAGGAAGCGGTCGACGTGGTCACCGCGATTACCGGCAGCAAAGACGTGAACATGCTCGGCGCCTGCTCCGGCGGTATCACCTGCACCGCCCTGTTGGGTCACTACGCAGCGATCGGCGAGAAGAAGGTCAACGCCCTCACCCTGTTGGTCAGCGTGCTGGACACCACCCTGGACAGCGATGTGGCCCTGTTTGTCGACGAGCAGACCCTCGAAGCCGCCAAGCGCCATTCCTACCAGGCCGGTGTGCTGGAAGGTCGCGACATGGCGAAAGTTTTCGCCTGGATGCGCCCCAACGACCTGATCTGGAACTACTGGGTCAACAACTACTTGCTGGGTAATGAGCCGCCGGTTTTCGACATTCTGTTCTGGAACAACGACACCACCCGGTTGCCGGCAGCGTTCCATGGCGACCTGATCGAGATGTTCAAAAACAACCCATTGATCCGTCCCGATGCCCTGGAAGTGTGCGGCACAGCGATCGACCTCAAGCAGGTAACCGCCGACATCTTTTCCCTGGCTGGCACCAACGATCACATCACCCCGTGGAAGTCCTGCTACAAATCCGCGCAGCTGTTCGGCGGCAAGGTCGAGTTCGTGCTGTCCAGCAGCGGGCATATCCAGAGCATTCTGAACCCTCCGGGCAATCCGAAAGCGCGCTACATGACCAGCACCGACATGCCGGTCAAAGCCGAAGAATGGATGGAAAACTCCACCAAGCACACCGATTCCTGGTGGCTGCATTGGCAGGCGTGGCAGGCCGAGCGTTCGGGCAAGCTGAAAAAATCCCCCGCCAACCTTGGCAACAAGGCCTATCCAGCGGGTGAAGCTTCGCCGGGTACTTACGTGCATGAACGTTGAGTTTCAAATAACTCGCAGTCCGCGGCACTGGGAGGTGCCGCGATCTCTATCGATTACTCTCGAGGCCAGCCTCGAACATTCTGCGACGGCCCGGGACGGCTCGATCAGCGTTTAAAACCTACAGGGCTCTGTGCATGCCGCAACCGTTCGTCTTTCGTACCGTCAACCTGGATGGCCAGACCCTCCGCACTGCGGTACGCCCCGGCAAGCCTCACTTGACGCCCTTGCTGATTTTCAACGGCATCGGCGCCAACCTGGAGCTGATATTCCCGTTCGTCCAGGCTCTGGATCCGGACCTGGAAGTCATCGCCTTCGACGTACCCGGCGTCGGCGGTTCATCGACCCCCAATCGCCCGTATCGCTTTGCGGGCCTGGCGAAACTCACGGCGCGAATGCTCGACTATCTCGATTACGGGCAAGTCAACGTGATTGGCGTTTCGTGGGGTGGCGCTCTGGCGCAGCAATTCGCCCATGACTATCCCGAGCGCTGCAAGAAGCTGGTGCTGGCGGCCACAGCGGCTGGCGCCGTGATGGTTCCGGGCAAGCCGAAAGTGCTGTGGATGATGGCCAGCCCACGGCGCTACATCCAGCCATCGCATGTGATCCGTATCGCACCAATGATCTATGGCGGCTCGTTCCGTCGTGATCCGACCCTGGCTGCCAGTCACGCCGCCAGGGTTCGTTCGGCAGGCAAACTCGGTTATTACTGGCAACTGTTCGCCGGCCTTGGCTGGACCAGCATTCATTGGCTGCACAAAATCCACCAACCAACCCTGGTGCTGGCCGGCGACGACGATCCACTGATCCCGCTGATCAACATGCGCATGCTGGCTTGGCGAATTCCCAATGCCCAATTGCACATCATCGACGACGGCCATCTGTTTTTGATTACCCGGGCCGAAGCGGTGGCACCGATCATCATGAAGTTTCTTGAGGAGGAACGTCAGCGCGCAGTCATGCATCCGCATCCGGCGCCATCGGGCGGTTAACCGATCCCGACTTTTGTTTATGAAAAGGAGTCGGCAGGAGGCCGTGCCGCGCAACAACCCGTAACACCGTCTATGGTGTTTTGTTCGGGTGTGTTTGTTTTTGGCCTGATGACGAAGGAGTGTTAACCCATGCGCGACAAACCAGCGAAGGGCTCTTTGCCCACTCCCGCTGCATTCATCAATGCACAAAGTGCGGTTACCGGTCTGCGCGGCCGGGACCTGCTTTCGACCTTGCGCAGCCTGGCCACCCACGGCCTGCGCAATCCGGTGTATACGGCCCGGCATGCCTTGAAGCTGGGCGGTCAGCTGGGCCGCGTGTTGTTGGGTGAAACCCTGCACCCGACCAATCCGCAGGACAGTCGCTTTGCCGATCCGACGTGGAGCCTCAATCCTTTTTATCGCCGCAGCCTGCAGGCCTATCTGAGCTGGCAGAAAGAAGTCAAAAACTGGATCGACGAAAGCAACATGAGCCCGGACGATCGTGCCCGCGCCCACTTTGCCTTTGCCTTGATCAACGACGCTGTGGCGCCGTCCAACACGCTGCTCAATCCGCTGGCGATCAAGGAGTTTTTCAACTCCGGCGGCAACAGTCTCGTGCGGGGTATAGGCCATTTGCTCGACGACCTGATGCACAACCACGGTCTGCCAAGACAAGTCACCAAACAAGCATTCGAGGTGGGCAAAACGGTCGCTACCACCACCGGCTCCGTGGTGTTTCGCAATGAGCTGCTGGAGCTGATCCAGTACAAGCCGATGAGCGAAAAACAGTATTCAAAACCGTTGTTGATCGTGCCGCCGCAGATCAACAAGTTCTACATTTTCGACTTGAGCCCGAGCAACAGCTTCGTCCAGTTCGCCCTTAAAAACGGTTTGCAGACCTTCATTATCAGCTGGCGCAATCCCGATGTGCGTCATCGCGAATGGGGGTTGTCGTCTTACGTCGAAGCCGTCGAAGAAGCGATGAACGTGTGCCGGGCGATCACCGGCGCTCGCGAGGTCAACCTGATGGGGGCCTGTGCCGGCGGGCTGACCATCGCCGCGCTGCAAGGGCATTTGCAGGCCAAGCGGCAGCTACGACGGGTGTCCAGTGCGACCTACCTGGTCAGCATGCTCGACAGCCAGATAGACAGCCCGGCCACCCTCTTCGCCGACGAACAGACGCTGGAAGCGGCCAAGCGCCGCTCGTATCAGAAGGGCGTTCTTGAAGGTCGTGACATGGCCAGGGTGTTTGCCTGGATGCGCCCCAACGATTTGATCTGGAATTACTTCGTCAATAACTACCTGCTCGGCAAGGAGCCGCCGGCGTTCGACATCCTCTACTGGAACAATGACAACACGCGGCTGCCGGCAGCATTTCATGGCGACCTGCTGGACTTCTTCAAGCACAACCCGCTGAGTCATCCTGGCGGGCTGGAAGTGTGCGGCACGCCGATCGACCTGCAGAAAGTCACCGTCGACAGTTTCAGCGTGGCGGGCATGAATGATCACATCACCCCATGGGATGCGGTGTATCGCTCGACATTGCTGCTGGGTGGCGAGCGGCGCTTCGTACTGTCCAATAGCGGTCATGTGCAGAGCATTCTCAACCCGCCCCACAATCCGAAAGCCAACTACGTCGAGAATCCAAAACTGAGCAGCGACCCGCGGGCCTGGTATTACGACGCCAAGCGCGTCGACGGTAGCTGGTGGACGCAATGGCTGGGCTGGATTCAGGAACGCTCCGGCGCACAACGTGAAACCCAGATGGCCCTCGGCAACCAGAACTATCCACCGATGGAGGCGGCACCCGGTACTTACGTGCGCGTGCGCTGACGTTCAACGAACCACGGCCGCCAATGGCCGTGGCATGACTCGACCATTAAGAAGACTGGATGAAAACCCGCGACCGGATTCTCGAATGTGCCCTGCAGTTGTTCAATCAGAAGGGCGAACCGAATGTGTCCACCATGGAAGTGGCCAACGAAATGGGCATCAGCCCGGGCAACCTCTACTACCATTTCCACGGCAAGGAACCGCTGATTCTAGGGTTGTTCGAGCGTTTCCAGGCCGAATTGACGCCCTTGCTCGATCCGCCGTCCGATGTGGAATTGGCGCCCGAGGATTACTGGCTGTTCCTGCACCTGATCATCGAACGCCTGGCCCATTACCGGTTTCTGTTCCAGGACCTGTCGAACCTTGCCGGCCGCCTGCCGAAACTGGCCAAGGGGATACGCAACCTGCTCAATGCGTTGAAG
The DNA here is from genome assembly GCF_000282555.1 of Pseudomonas sp. GM102. Taxonomy (NCBI): domain Bacteria; kingdom Pseudomonadati; phylum Pseudomonadota; class Gammaproteobacteria; order Pseudomonadales; family Pseudomonadaceae; genus Pseudomonas; species Pseudomonas sp. GM102. The sequence goes on from NZ_AKJB01000051.1 coordinate 44,205, forward strand.
CGCACACTGGCTTCATTGCTGGCACAGTTGAAAGCTCAAGGTCAGTTGGTCAGTGACACCCAGGCGCTGGGGCAGTTGGTGGAACAAATCACCATGACGTTGCTGTTCTCGCTGGACTATCAGCGGATTCTCGACCGTGAAGGTGAAGTGCGACTGGTGGTGTATCAAATCATGATGCTGGTGGCGCCGCACTTGCTGCCGCAAGTCAAGGTTGCGACCGAGCGGTTGGCATTGCAGTACCTCGAAGAGCACGACTAACCCTGTGGGAGCGGGCTGTGGCGAGGGGGCTTGCCCCCGTTGGGTCGCGAAGCGCCCCCAGAATTTCCAAAGTTAAGCCGCATGTAATGGATTTACGACTGCTTCGCAGCCGAACGGGGTGATGCGGCATTCCGACAGGATTTGTGGTGCTTTCCAGAATCCATGCACAAACAAAAACGCCCGACCTTCGCAGGCCGGGCGTTTTTTTAGTCCTGAAATCAGGACTGACTGGTTGGCGTCGATGGAGCCGGCGCAGCAGTCGGGGTTACAGCAGGTGTCGGAGCAGTGGCGGAGTTCGCCGTGCTGACCGGTGTTACCGGCTTGGCGGCAGCCACTACTGGTTTCGGTGCAGCCGCTTTCGGGGCGGCCGGTTTTTTCACTACAGGCTTCTTGGCTGCTGGCTTTTTCGCAACGGCGGGTTTGGCTGCTGCGGTTTTAGCTGCAGGTTTGGCCGCCGGTTTTGCGGCTGGTTTTGCGGCCGCTTTGGCTGCAGGTTTCGCCGCGGCAGTTTTGGTTGCCGGTTTAGCGGCAGCCTTGGCCAATGGTTTGGCTACGCTTTTAGCCGCTGGTTTGGCCGCCGCGGTTTTCGCCGCAACAGGCGCAACCTTGGCACCGGTGAGTTTTTCGATTTGCTTGGTCAGGGTATCGACCTTGCTGTGCAGTGCCTTGACCTCATTGCGGCTCGGTACACCCAGGCGCGAAATGGCGCTGTTCAGACGCTTGTCGAAAGCCCCTTCCAGCTCATCCCATTTGCCCAGTGCACGATCTTTCACGCCGCTGATGCGCGACTTGGCCGACGAAGCGGAGTCCTTGGCGGCATCGACTTTCTTGCCGACAGCGCTCTTGGTGAGCTTCTCGGCTTTCTCGCCGTCCTTAACCAATGTATCGAAGAGCTTGCTGCCGTCAGTGTCAATCTTCGAGTACACGCCTAAACCAGCCAGCCAGATCTTGCGGGAGTAGTCTTCAACCTTCCCGATCCACGAGCTGCCTTCTTTTTCAGTATTCTTTTTACCAGCCATCCCGTTCTCCTTAAGATTTACGCGCGACACGTTCGAGCAATGCCGTCAGCTCATCGAGCTTAGCAGAGAGTGTCTCAACGTCATGTTTAGACGGAATGCCGATACGATTCAAGGCACTTGCGATACGTGTATCGAAAGCCCTTTCGACTTTGTCGAGTTGAAGTTCAACTTTGCCTTTGAAAGTGCTCACTTCACTCTTGGCTTCATCGATCTCGGCATTGGCCGCTTCAAGTTTTTCAGTGACTACTTTTTTGCCTTTCTTTTCAACAGCTTGACCAGCCTTGATCAGCTCTTGAACGTACTCGCTACCCTCTTGGCCGACCTTGGTGTAAGCACCCAGGCCAGCGAGCCAGATCTTGCGGGCATACGATTTGACGTCGCCCAGGGCGTTAGTCTCAACGTCGACTTTTTTCTTCAAAATAACTTTGGCCATGGTGCACCTCACGCGCAGAAGGGTCGAGGAACTGCCCGCAGAGAGTCGGGCTCAGGCACAAAGTAGTGAGAATAATTAGAAACGGCACCCTAACAAGTGACATGAATCGGTGGTGCCTTTTGGAAAAGATCGCAGCCTCGTTTCACTCGACAGCTCCTACAGAGGATGGCGGTGTTCACCTGTAGGAGCTGTCGAGTGAAACGAGGCTGCGATCTTTTCGGTATCACGCCAAGGCTTTATCCAGGGCCCTTTCGATTTCCGATTTGATGGTGCCGCTCATGGCAGACATCAACAGGCCCAGTTCGACATCGACCTTGATCGAGTCCTCCCCCACATACACCGCCCCTTTTACACCCGAGCGTCTCAAGTTCAGGGTGTCGCCGGACCACTGCGGCTCCAGGCCATATTGTTCGGACAGTTTCTGCGCCAACTTGTCGGCCTTCTCGCGGGCCGCTTCCTTACCCAGGCCGTGGGCACGCTCAACACTAATACGGGCCATCGAATGACTCCTGCTTTATCGTGACTTGCTCAAGACATCTTGACCCTGCATGCGTCAAAACGTCCCGGTAGTTGCCTATCTTACCTTCAGCCTTGCCAAGACAAAGCAGGCCACCGGGATTAGAATGTCCCGCATTCTCTTTTGGTGACAGCGATATGACTGATCAGCGCAAAGGCAGCGATGCCGAACCCACCACTCACTTCGGCTTCAAAAACGTTCCGGAAAGCCAGAAAGCGGAAAAAGTCGCTGAGGTTTTCCACTCGGTAGCCGCCAAGTATGACCTGATGAACGACCTCCTGTCGGGCGGCATGCACCGTCTGTGGAAGCGTTTCGCGATCGAGCTGTCGGGCGTGCGCACCGGTAATCGCGTGCTGGACATCGCCGGCGGCACGGGCGACCTGACCCGCAAGTTCTCGCATCTTGTGGGACCGACGGGTCAGGTCGTGTTGGCCGACATAAACGAATCCATGCTCAAGGTCGGTCGTGACCGCCTGCTGGATCTGGGTGTGTCCGGCAACGTCGAATTCGTCCAGGCCGATGCTGAAAAGCTGCCGTTCCCGGACAACCATTTCGATTGCGTGACCATCGCCTTCGGCCTGCGCAACGTGACGCATAAAGAAGAGGCCTTGCGCTCGATGTTGCGCGTGCTGAAACCGGGCGGCCGTTTGCTGGTGCTGGAATTCTCCAAACCGACCAACGCGCTGATGTCCAAAGCCTACGACGCCTACTCGTTCGCCTTCATGCCGTTGATGGGCAAGCTGATCACCAATGATTCGGAAAGCTATCGCTACCTGGCCGAATCGATCCGCATGCACCCGAACCAGGAAACCCTGAAGTCGATGATGGTCGAGGCCGGTTTCGACCGCGTGACCTATCACAACATGACCGCAGGCATCGTCGCCCTGCACCGCGGCATCAAGCCCTGATGTTGCTGGCCGGCCTGCTCGCCAGCGTTGAGCTCGGCCTGAACCGGGTGCTGCGTCTCGACAGCACGGCCCTGCCGCGGCTGGCGCATTTGAGTGGCAAGGTGATTGCCGTCGACTGCCGCAGCCCGGCGCTGCAAGTGTTCATCCTGCCCAGCGATGAAGGCCTGATGCTCGCCTCCCAGTGGGAAACCGGTGCCGACTGCACCTTGCGCGCACCGGCCTCAAGCCTGCTGAAACTGGCGACGAGCAAGGACAAGACTTCGATTCTGCATGCGCCAGAAGTCGAACTCGACGGCGACAGCGGCGTGCTGCTGGAACTGGCGGCGATCCTTCAGGACCTCGAACTGGACTGGGAGTACGAACTCTCACGCTGGCTGGGACCTGTGGCCACGCAACTGGTCGGTGGTCACCTGCGCAGTCGCGCACGCTGGTATCAGCAAGGGTTCGCCAGTCTGAACCAGAACCTGGGCGAATACCTGGCCGAAGAATCGCGCGCCCTCGTCGGTCAGCGCGAGGCTGACGCCCGTTTTAATGAACTGGACCAGATCAAGCTCGATCTGGAACGTCTCGAGGCGCGTTTCGAGCGCCTTTCCCGATCCCTCGACCCAAGCGATAACGCATGAAGCTGCTTGCCGTCCGCCGTTTGTTGCGCATCCAGCGCGTTGTGATTCGCTACCGCCTCGATGACCTGCTGTTCGCCCTGCCATTGCCTTGGTTTCTGCTGGCGCTGCGCTATGCCTTGCCGTGGCGCTGGTTTCCGCGCAAGACGCTGGACCTGAGCCGTGGCGCGCGACTGCGCCTGGCGTTGCAGGACCTGGGGCCGATTTTCATCAAGTTCGGTCAAATCCTGTCCACACGCCGCGACCTGCTGCCCGAAGACATCGCCGATGAACTGATGATGCTGCAGGACCGCGTGCCACCGTTCGACTCGCAAGTGTCGATCAGGCTGATCGAAGAGCAGCTTGGCAAAAAAATCAGTGAAGTCTTCAGCCGTTTCGACGTCGAACCGCTGGCCTCGGCTTCGGTGGCGCAAGTGCATGCCGCGCAGCTGAAAACCGGCGAAGAAGTCGTCGTCAAAGTGATCCGCCCGGGCCTGAAACCGATCATCGCGCAGGACCTGGCGTGGCTGTTCATCCTCGCCCGCGCCGCAGAAAAGCTCTCGGCCGACGCCCGCTTGCTGCACCCGGTGGACGTGGTCAGCGACTACGAAAAAACCATCTACGACGAACTCGACCTGCTGCGCGAGGCGGCTAACGCCAGCCAGCTGAAGCGCAATTTCGAAGGCTCGCCACTGCTCTATGTGCCGCAAGTCTATTGGGACTGGTGCCGGCCGAAAGTGCTGGTGATGGAGCGCATCTACGGGATTCAGGTCACCGACCTCGCGACCCTGGCCGACCAGCGCACCGACATGAAAATGCTCGCCGAGCGTGGCGTGGAGATTTTCTTCACCCAGGTGTTCCGCGACAGCTTCTTCCACGCCGACATGCACCCCGGCAACATCTTCGTCAGCACCGTGCAACCGTGGAGCCCGCAGTACATTGCGATCGACTGCGGCATCGTCGGCAGCCTGACCCCGGAAGACCAGGACTATCTGGCGCGCAACCTGTTCGCGTTCTTCAAGCGTGATTACCGGCGTGTCGCGCAGTTGCACATCGATTCGGGCTGGGTGCCGGCGGAAACCAAACTCAACGAATTCGAAGCAGCGATCCGTACCGTGTGCGAGCCGATCTTCGAAAAACCGTTAAAAGACATTTCCTTCGGCCAGGTGCTGATGCGCCTGTTCCAGACCGCTCGACGTTTCAACATGGAAGTCCAGCCGCAGTTGGTCTTGCTGCAAAAAACCCTGTTGAACATCGAAGGCCTGGGCCGTCAGCTGTACCCGGACCTCGATCTGTGGAACACCGCCCAGCCGTTCCTCGAACGCTGGATGCGCGAGCGCGTCAGCCCCAAAGCCTTGTTAGGCAACGTGCAGAGCCAGTTCGAGCAGATCCCGCACCTGGCCAACATGGCCCGCGACCTGCTCGAGCGCATGTCCCAGCCCCATGCCAACGACCCGCCGCCCCCTTGGCACAAGCGCAAGAACGACTGGTTCCTGCGGTTGCTCGGCACCGCTCACCTGGCGGGTGGCACGATACTCGCCGCCGGAGGCCCGTTGAACGAACTGGGGCACTGGCCCGCCGGGATCATGGTGGCGGTCGGCTTGTATCTGGTCGTTCGCCGATAGCCAGTTGGATGATCGGCTGGCACACTGTTTGAACGCTGAATTTGAACATTGGCCTCAACTATTGAAGTAGAGCCCGCGTCGGAGTCGAAGATGAAAAACTGGCTGGACGAGATCAAGTGGGACGCCGATGGCCTGGTGCCGGCGATTGCCCAGGATCACAAGACCGGACGCGTCCTGATGATGGCCTGGATGAACCGCGAAGCACTGGAATTGACCGCCGCCGAGAACCGTGCCATTTACTGGTCACGTTCCCGTGGCAAGCTATGGCGCAAGGGCGAAGAGTCCGGCCACGTGCAAACCCTGCATGAGATGCGCCTGGACTGCGACGCTGACGTGATCATCCTGATGGTTGAGCAGATCGGCGACATCGCCTGCCATACCGGCCGTCAGAGCTGCTTCTACCGCGTCTTCGAGAACGGCGACTGGAAAACAGTCGACCCGGTGCTTAAAGACCCGCACGCTATCTACTCGGCAGGACATACCCATGAGTGACACCCTGACCCGTCTGGCCCAGGTGCTGGAAGAGCGCAAAGGCGCCGCCGCCGACAGCTCGTATGTTGCCAGCCTGTACCACAAGGGCTTGAACAAGATTCTGGAAAAAGTCGGCGAAGAGTCGGTCGAAACCATCATTGCCGCCAAGGATGCCGCCATCAGCGGTGACTGCAGCGATGTGATCTACGAAACCGCCGATTTGTGGTTCCACAGCATGGTCATGCTCGCCCAGCTGGGGCAGCATCCACAGGCTGTGCTCGATGAACTGGACCGTCGCTTCGGTCTGTCCGGACACGCCGAGAAAGCCTCTCGCCCGTCCGCCTGAACAACTATTGGAGAGGAACGCAACATGGGCATTTTTGACTGGAAACACTGGGTCGTCATCCTGGTTGTCGTGGTGCTGGTGTTCGGCACCAAGAAGCTGAAAAACCTCGGCACTGACGTGGGCGAGTCGATCAAGGGCTTTCGTAAAGCCATGAACGACGACGAAAAACCGGCCGACCCGACAGCGACCCCGGCCCAACCGGTTCCACCTGTTCAGCCACAGACCACACAGTCCGTGAACCCGCCGCACACCATCGACGTGCAGGCGCAAAAAGTCGAAGAGCCGATCCGCAAAGACGTGTGAGCACAGACTAATGTTTGGTATCAGCTTCTCTGAACTGCTGCTCGTCGGCCTCGTCGCCCTGCTGGTGCTGGGTCCCGAGCGTCTGCCGGGTGCCGCGCGCACCGCCGGCCTGTGGGTCGGGCGGCTGAAGCGCAGCTTCAACGCGATCAAACAGGAAGTTGAACGTGAAATCGGTGCCGACGAGATTCGCCGGCAACTGCACAACGAGCACATTCTGTCCCTGGAGCAGGAGGCGCGGAAGATCTTCACGCCGACTCAACAGGAGCCGACGCCGGTGGAACCTGTAGCGACGCAGACGATTCATGCGCCAACCGCCGAGGTTATGCCGACTGAAACGGTGAAATTCGTTGAAACCGTACCGGTTGTTGCGCCTGTAGAGCCTGCTCCTCCCGTGGCTACGCCTGTTGCGCCAGCCCCTCATGACCCAACATTGCCACCGCGAGCCACATGAGCGATCTCCCCGAAAACGACCAGCATATGCCGCTGGTTTCGCACCTCACCGAGTTGCGCACTCGCCTGCTGCGTTGTGTCGTGGCGGTGTTCATCATTTTTGCCGGGCTGTTCGCCTTCACCCAGCAGATCTACACCTTCGTCTCCACGCCGCTGCGCCAGTACCTGCCGGCTGGCGCGACGATGATCGCCACCGACGTGTCGTCGCCGTTCCTGACGCCGCTGAAGCTGACGATGATGGTCTCGCTGTTCCTGGCGATCCCGGTGATCCTGCACCAGATCTGGGGCTTCATCGCGCCGGGCCTGTACAAACATGAGAAGCGCATCGCGGTGCCATTGCTGGTGTCCAGCATTCTGCTGTTCTACACCGGCATGGCCTTCGCCTATTTCCTGGTGTTCCCGCTAATCTTCAAGTTCTTCGCCGCCGCCACCCCGGCCGGCGTGGAAATGATGACTGACATCACCAGCTACCTCGATTTCGTCATGACGCTGTTCTTCGCCTTCGGCGTGGCGTTCGAGATTCCGGTAGCAGTGGTGCTGCTGGTGTGGATCGGCGTGGTCAACGTCGCCTACCTGAAGAAAATTCGCCCGTACGTGATCATCGGCTGCTTCGTGGTCGGCATGATCCTGACGCCGCCGGACATCTTCTCGCAGACGCTGCTGGCTGTTCCGATGTGGTTGCTGTTCGAAATCGGCATCCTGTTCGGCAGCCTGATCAGCAAGCGTGGCGAGCATCCGGACGACCAGCCGGCTGACGATCACAACGACCAGCCGCCAGCGACCCAAGCGTGAACCTGCTGCTTCTAGAAGAGGCCGACTTCATTGCGGCCGACCGAGCGATCCTGCGCGATCGCCGGTTGACCCACATGCAGGAAGTCCATCGCTCGGTGGTTGGCGACAGCCTGCGGGTCGGGCGTATCGGTGGCTTGATGGGCTCGGCCGAGTTACTGCGCCTGGACGCCGATGAGGCCGAGTTGCGCGTCACCCTCGACCAGCCGCCACCGGCCAAGCTGCCACTGACTTTGGTGCTGGCGCTGCCGCGACCGAAAATGCTCCGCCGAGTGTTTCAGACCGTGGCCGCCATGGGTGTGCCGCGCATCGTGCTGGTGAACAGCTATCGCGTCGAGAAGAGCTTCTGGCAAACCCCGTTCCTGGAACCCGAGGCGATTCGCGAGCAGTTGATCCTGGGCCTTGAACAGGCGCGGGACAGCGTGTTGCCGGAGATCGTCATCGAGAAGCGCTTCAAGCCTTTTGTCGAAGACCGTCTACCGGCCATTACCGAAGGCACCCTCGGGCTGGTCGGCCATCCCGGTAACTACCCGCCCTGCCCTCGTGGCCTGGACGAACCCGTGACTTTGGCCATCGGCCCCGAAGGCGGCTGGATTCCCTACGAAATCGACTTGCTGGCCAAGGCCGGCCTGCAACCGGTGCAACTTGGCGACCGCATCCTGCGAGTCGAAACCGCCGTCACCGCGCTGCTCTCGCGCCTGTTCTAACGTCAAACACCCTACCTGTGGCGACGGGGCAACCTGTAGGAGCGAGGCTTGCCCGCGAAGAACGATGACGCGTCATGCCTGAAAAACCGCGGTGCATTCTTCGCGGGCAAGCCTCGCTCCTACAGGATATTCGTCGCTCAAATTTCTTAACATTAGGGCAAACCCCCTCGCCGCCCGAGCATTGCGCCGCGCCTACAGAATCTCGTCTGCCGGCCGATACAGTCTCCATAAAACCGATTAATGGTCCGAGGGAGTAGCAGCATGTACCGATGGCTGGCCGAGAAACTGGGAAATGTAAGCGTCAATCGCAAACTGGGTGTCGGCTTCGGTCTGGTGCTGCTCCTGACCTTGTTGATCACCTTCACCGGCTGGACCGGTCTGAGCGGTGTGATCAGCCGTGGCGATACGCTTGGGTTTATTTCCAGCCTCAATGAGTTGACCAAAGACCTGCGCCTTGCCCGCCTGGATTACGAAATGCGCCGTGGCGAACAAGGCCCGGGCGCCGTCAACGAACTGATCGGCCAACTTGATACCGGCCTGAAAACCGCCCGTACGCTGATCGAACAGCCTGCCGACGTGGCCATGATCGACCAGCAATTGGCCGCGGTCAGCGAGTACAAACGCGCCTTCGCTGATATGACTCAGGCCACCGCCACCCGTGAAGATGCTCGCAGCAAACTGGGCGCCACCGCCGATAACGCCGTGGCCCGGGTCGCTGAAGTCGAAAAATCCCTGCTGCAAGGGGACAGCGTCGCTCAGTTCAACAGCGTGATCGACCTGAGCAAACTGATCCAGCAAGCGCGTTTCCAGGTCCGCGGTTACACCTACAGCGGCAAGCCCGAGGCTGAGCAGCCGGCGCTGGACGCCATCGGCAACGCCCTGAAATACCTCGAAAACCTGCCGTCTCAACTGCCGGAACAACACATCGCCAACCTGCAACAAGCGACCGACTCGCTCAAAGCTTATCGCGCGGCCGTCAGCCAATTCCGCGACTCCCAGGTCGCCAGCGCTGCCGCCCTCAAACGCATGAGCGCGCAAGGCGACATCCTGTTAGACACCAGCAAAAAGCTCACCGTCTCGCAAACTGTCGTACGTGACACCGACACAGCGCATGCCAAAAACTTGCTGCTGATGGCTACGGTCCTGGCATCGGCCTTTGGTTTGTTCGCGGCCTGGGCCATCACTCGCCAGATCGTCATCCCCCTGAGCCAGACCCTCAAAGTGGCCGAGCGTGTCGCCGCGGGCGACCTGACTCACAATCTCATCTCCGAACGTCAGGACGAACTGGGTCAGCTACAGCGCGCCATGCAGAGCATGACCCTGGGCCTGCGAGAATTGATCGGTGGCATCAGCGATGGCGTGACCCAAATCGCCAGCGCCGCTGAAGAGCTGTCCGCCGTCACCGAGCAGACCAGCGCCGGGGTCAACAGCCAGAAGGTCGAGACCGATCAGGTGGCCACCGCCATGCACGAAATGACTGCCACCGTGCAGGAAGTCGCGCGCAACGCCGAAGAAGCGTCCGAAGCCGCCGTTGCCGCCGACCAGCAGGCCCGCGAGGGTGACAAGGTGGTTGGCGAAGCCATCGCCCAGATCGAACGCCTGGCGACCGAAGTCGGTAACTCCACCGAAGCCATGGGGCATCTGAAACGCGAAAGCGACAAGATCGGCAGCGTGCTCGACGTGATCAAGTCCGTGGCCCAGCAAACCAACCTGCTGGCGCTCAACGCCGCCATCGAAGCCGCCCGCGCCGGTGAAGCCGGGCGCGGTTTTGCGGTGGTCGCTGACGAAGTCCGCAGCCTGGCCCAGCGCACCCAGAAGTCCACCGAAGAAATCGAAGAGTTGATCGTCGGCCTGCAAACCGGCACTCAGCAAGTCGCGACCATCATGGACAACAGCCGCAGCCTGACCGACAGCAGCGTCGAACTGACCCGCCGCGCCGGCAGCTCGCTGGAAAGCATCACCCGCACCGTGTCGGCAATCCAGTCGATGAACCAGCAGATCGCCGCCGCTGCCGAGCAACAGAGCGCGGTGGCCGAAGAGATCAACCGCAGCGTACTGAACGTGCGTGATGTGTCCGAGCAGACCTCGGCCGCCAGCGAAGAAACCGCGGCCTCCAGCGTCGAGCTGGCGCGGTTGGGGACGCATTTGCAGATGCTGGTGGGGCGGTTCAAGGTTTAAGGCGATTCAATGACCTCAGTCGCTTGGGACCGAGGTGATGCCATCGCGGGCAAGCCCGCTCCCACAAGGATCTCTGTTGTTCACAGGTAATGTGTTCAACACGCTACTCCTGTGGGAGCGGGCTTGCCCGCGATGGCGGTAGTAAGGTCGCCGCCGTCAGAGAACCTGCCGCAAAAATGCCTGCGCCCGCGGATCCTTCGGCGCATCGAAGAATTCGGCCGGTGAGGCGTCTTCCAGCAGTTTGCCGTGATCGAAGAACAGCACCCGATCCGCCACTTCCCGAGCGAAGCCCATTTCATGGGTGACGCAGACCATGGTCATGCCTTCCACGGCCAGGGTTTTCATCACATCCAGCACTTCACCGACCATTTCCGGGTCGAGCGCCGAAGTCGGCTCATCGAACAGCATGACCTTCGGCTCCATCGCCAATGCCCGGGCGATAGCCACACGCTGTTGCTGACCACCGGACAGGCGTGACGGAAATTCGTTGGCCTTCTGCGCGATACCGACCTTTTCCAACAACGCCAGCGCCTTGGCCTCGCGCTCCTTCTTGCCACGCTTGCGCACGACTTTCTGCGCCAGGCAGAGGTTTTCCAGCACGGTCATGTGCGGGAACAGGTTGAAATGCTGGAACACCATGCCGACTTCGCGGCGATAGGCGTTGACGTCGGTTTTCGGGTCGGCCAATTGCAAACCGTCAATGCTCACCGAGCCCGAGTCGAACTCTTCCAGGCCATTCAGGCAACGGAGGAAGGTCGACTTGCCGGAACCGGACGGGCCGATCACCACCAGCACTTCGCCCTTGGCCACCTGGGTGGTGACGTTATCCACCGCGCGAACCACTTGGCCACGGGTGTCGAAGACTTTTACCAGGTCGCGGACTTCAATCACTTTGCGCGAGCCTCCGCTCAAGCCGGCTGGCGATTTTCGACAGCGGCAGGTTGATCAACAGGTACAGCCCGGCCACGCAGAACAGGATTTCGAACGGCGAGAACGAGGTGGTGATAACTTCACGACCGCTTTTCAGCAGCTCGGTAATCGCAATCACCGACACCAGTGAGGTGTCCTTGACCAGACTGATGAATTGCCCGGCCAGCGGCGGCAGAACGCGTTTGAACGCTTGCGGCAGCACCACGTGGCGCATCGACTGGCCGGCACTCAGACCCAGCGAACGTGCGGCTTCGTTCTGGCCGCGTGCAATCGATTGCACGCCGGAACGGATGATCTCCGCCACATAGGCACCGGTGAACAGCGACAGCGCGGCGATCCCGGCGAACTCCCGGGAGAGGTTCATCACGGTGCCGATGAAGAAGTAGAAAATGAAAATCTGTACCAGCAGCGGCGTACCGCGCACCAGTTCGACGTAGATCGTCGAGAGGTCACGAAGGGTCGGGTTGTTCGACAGACGGCAGAGGCCGGTGACAAGGCCGATCAGCAGGCCAAGCACACCAGACACCATGGACAACCACAAGGTGGTCCAGAGCCCCCACATCAGTGGTCCTGCGGCCCAATGGCGAGTTACACCAATCACGTCGCCTTCGGCCACATCATCGCCTTGAGCGACTTGCAGGCTGTTGTCGTCGACCGTCAGGTGCTGCTCGTCCCCGGCATCATTGCGCAGGGTGACTTCGGCTTTATCGCCCTTGTGCACCAGTTCGCTGACAGTGGATATGTCTGCCGCACGCTGGGATTCTTCGGCGTGGTAGGCGAAGTACTGCGGCACGCGATTCCAGCGCCATTCGTAGGACATCAGCGAGGTGGCGTAATACAACGCGCCAGCCAGGCCGATCAGCACCAGCACGGTCAACACGTGCCACGGCCATTGGGCTTTTTTATGTTTCATTGCAAGTTCCGGGATTTGTATTGCCTGGGAGGCCGTCATCGCGGGCAAGCCCGCTCCCACAGTTGATCTGACTGAACACAACTTTTGTGTTCGGCGCCTACCCTGTGGGAGCGGGCTTGCCCGCGATTGGGGGCGACGCGGTTTATCTGACCGGCCGCCAACAGTCAGCCTTACTCCATATCCTTAAGCCAAGCGGTGTCTTTGAACCACTTGTCATGGATGCGATCGTAGGTGCCGTCTTCGTGGATCTGGTGCAGGAAGTTGTTGATGAAGTTGATGCTGTCGTAATCACCCTTCTTCAGGCCGAAAGCCAGCGGCTCGTAGGTGAACGGCTTGTCGAGGAACACCAGTTTGCCGTTACCGACCTTGTTCACCGCCACAACGTTGTAAGGCGCGTCGTAGATGAAGGCGTCGGCCTTGCCGTTGACCACGTCGAGCACCGCTTCCTGCTCGTTGTCGTAGCCGTGGTACTTGGCTTTGGAAATGAGTTTTTTGGCGACCATCTCGCCGGTGGTGCCGAGCTTGGAGGTGATGCGGTAATCGGCGGTATTCAAGTCTTTATAGGACTTGATGGTGCCTTCCAGCTCTTTGCGGATCAGCAGCGTCTGGCCGACCACGATGAAAGGTTCGCTGAAGTTCAGGCGCAGGTTGCGCTCCTGGGTCAGGGTCATACCGCTGCCGATCATGTCGAACTTGTCGGTCAGCAGGGCCGGGATGATGCCATCGTAGCCGGTGGACACCAGCTCCAGCTTGACGCCCATGGCTTTGGTCATGGCTTTGAGGATGTCGACTTCGAAGCCGATGATCTCGCCGCGCTTGTTGGTCATTTCGAACGGCATGTAGGTCGGGTCCATGCCGACCTTCAGCGTGCCGCGCTTGACCGCGTCATCGATGGCACCGGCCTGCGCCGCGTTGACTGCAACCAATGCCGTGACGCCGACCAGCAGCATCGAGAGATACTTCTTCATCATCAAGTCCCCAAAACCATCGCGTTGTGAGGCACGCAAACTGCCGGTTTCCCTTTAGAAACCGGCAGATACGAACAGAAAGTTGTCCGGGCGCCCAATTCGGGGACGGATGCTAACGCACTCGTTCGTTTGCACAAGGGGTTGAGCGGGATTTGTTTGATCGTCCCCACGCTCTGCGGGGAATGCAGCCGGGGACGCTCCGCGTCCCGAGAGCGGACGCAGGGCGTCGAATGAGGCATTCCCACGCAGATCATCAGCACAAAAAAAAACCCCGCTTTCGCGGGGTTTTTCGTTATGCCAACTGAGGCTGCACGCTCACAGGCTTGAGCGGCAACAGCGGCGCATGGGGATCGGCATCCACCGATGTGCGCCAGGCTTGCAACCACTCGGCATGGCCTTCGCTCCAGACCTGCTCATGCAGGCGACCCAGCGCCACCGGATCGCTCAGCAGGGCCACGCGCTCCTCGTTGGCCAGCCCGGCAGGCCCGACCTTCATCGCATGGCGAACCCGCTCGATACGCAGCCATTCGATTGGCTCGGCCTGACGGTGACGGGATGTCGCCAGCGCGCACGCCAAGGCGTTCTGCTGTGGATCGACCACTGCCCGGACGAAGCCGTCGTTCAGCGCATGCCAACGGTTTTCGTGGGTGTACTGGTCGGTTGCCAGCAACGCCTGTGGCGGATTGTATTCCTCAGGGATCAGGAACAGGCTTTCGTCCCGGGACTTGAGACCCAGGCCGACACGGCTGGAGATCACCGATACCGGGATCGACAGCATCAGCGAACCGACAATTGGCACCAGCCACCAGAGGAAGCTCGGGTTCAGCCAGATCACCAACAGTGCCCAGAAGAAGCCCAGCAAGGTTTGCGGACCGTGGCGTTTGACCGCTTCGCTCCATGGCGTCGAATCATCGTCACGTTGTGGTGAGTTCCAGGTCGCGGCCCAGCCGAGGAACGCGGCGAGTACGAAACGGGTGTGGAAGATCATCCGCACCGGGGCCAGCAGCATGGAGAACAACATCTCCAGCAGCATCGACAGCGTCACCTTGAACTTGCCACCGAACTCTTTCGCGCCCTTGGCCCAGATCAGGATGATGCTCAGCAACTTCGGCAGGAACAGCAGCACGATGGTCGTCGAGAACAACGCAATTGCCTTGTCCGGCTGCCATTGTGGCCACAGTGGATAGAGCTGGCGCGGTTCCAGGAAGTATTGCGGCTCCATCAACGTGTTGACCGCCAGCAAGGCCGTCGACAACACCAGGAACAAGAACCACAACGGCGCAGACAGGTACGACATCACGCCGGTGAGGAACACCGCACGGTGCACCGGGTGCATGCCTTTTACCAGGAACAGCCGGAAGTTCATCAGGTTACCGTGGCACCAGCGACGGTCACGCTTGAGTTCGTCCAGCAGGTTCGGCGGTAGTTCTTCGTAGCTGCCCGGCAAGTCGTAGGCAATCCACACGCCCCAGCCGGCACGGCGCATCAGCGCAGCTTCGACGAAGTCGTGGGACAGAATCGCACCGGCAAATGCGCCTTTACCGGGCAACGGCGCCAGGGCGCAGTGCTCGATGAACGGCTTCATACGGATAATCGCGTTGTGACCCCAGTAGTGGGATTCGCCCAACTGCCAGAAGTGCAGACCGGCAGTGAACAGCGGACCGTACACACGCGTGGCGAACTGCTGCATACGCGCATAAAGGGTGTCCATGCCCGACGCACGCGGCGCGGTCTGGATGATCCCGGCGTCCGGCGTGGCTTCCATCAGGCGCACCAGACTGCTCAGGCATTCGCCGCTCATCACGCTGTCGGCGTCGAGCACGACCATGTACTTGTAGTCACCGCCCCAACGACGGCAGAAATCGTCGAGGTTGCCGCTTTTACGTTTTACGCGGCGGCGACGGCGACGATAGAAGATTTTGCCGAAGCCCTTGGCTTCACGGCAGACATCCAGCCAGGCCTGTTGCTCGGCAACGCAGATATCGGCGTCGTTACTGTCGCTGAGTACGAAAAAGTCGAAGCGATCCAGGTTACCCGAGGCCGCCACCGATTCGAAGGTCGCCCGCAAACCGGCGAACACCCGCGGCACGTCTTCGTTGCAGATCGGCATCACCAGTGCGGTGCGTGCGTCCTTGGCGATCGGCTCATCGCCGGCACTGGCACCGGAAATGCGGTACTTGTCGCGGCCGGTGATCAACTCGAGGAAGCCCATCAGCGCAGTCCAGAAACCGGCCGAAACCCAGCAGAACAGAATCCCGAACATAATCAGAATGCTGGTTTGCAAGGCATATGGCAGCACTTGCGTGGCGGTTTGGCTCAGAGGTTGATGCAGGACCTCTTCAAGATCGACGAACGACCAGCCCTGGTACGGCATGATGCCTTTCATGTACCAGCCAGCGACGATCGTCTGACCGAGCATCAGCACCAGAAGGATGTAGCGGCGGATCGAACCGACGGTGCGCCAGCGAGCTGCCGGCAGCACGTTCTCATCTTTCGGCGGTGCTGGCGGATTGGTGCGACCGGTCAGCCGACGCCAGCCACGCACCAGAATATTGGTGCGCCACGGCTCCGGCACGACTTTGGTCCGACGGATCGGTGGGGTTGCCTTCAGGCAAACCCGGCCACTGGCGTCGAGCACCAGCATTTCCGCGTCCGCCAGTTCTTCGGCGGAGTTCAGGGTCAGGCGCCGGCCGACCGAGGCTTGAGCAGCCTCGGTCGGCGCGTCGAACGTCGAGGACGACAGACGTTCGTGCAGTTCACTGAAAGACTTGCAGCCCGCGAGTTCCGCGCGCTGCTCGTCGCTCATCGGCAAATGCGCCAGGTACTCGGCAAGCGTTTGTGGCTGTACGTGTGAATTACTCATCGGCGGGCAACTGATAGCTCCAGGTCTCGGTCAGGACTTGTTCAGTCGGTGCCGATTCCGTTGTGGCTGGGGCCGCTTCGGCAGCGACAGGCTGCTTGGCGTCTTTGTTGTCCTTGTCCTTGGTGTCCTTGACTTGCTGGGCTTGTGCTTCAGCCTGCTTGGCTTCCTTGTCCTTCTTCTCTTGCTGTCGGGCGGCGATCTTGTCGGCCTTGGCAACGGAAGAACTGGACGCTGGTGCCGTGGTCTTGAGTGCCTCGGCAGGCGTGATGGTCTTGACCAGCGCAGCGCGCATTTCGGTGGCCTTGCCCGGATCCTTGATCTTCATCCGCAAAGTCAGGCGCCAGCCCTTGGTTTCAGGGTTGTAGCGGACGCTGTTCTCGACCAGTTCTGCGTTGTCGCCAACGCTCACCTGGCTGCGCACTTCAGCATCTTCCGGCAGCACTTGCAGGGACGGGCCCTGGAAATCCACCAGATAGGCCACGCTGCCGTCCGGCTGACGAATCAGGTTCGACTGCTTGACGTCACCCGTGGAACGCAGGGTCTGTTGAACCCAGGCGCTGTCCGGCGAATGCAGGGAGGCTTCGTCGAGAGTCCAGTGCATGCGGTAGGCAACGTCCAGGGACTGGCCAGGCTCAGGCAGTTTTTCCGGACTCCAGAAAGCGACGATATTGTCGTTGGTTTCGTCGGCCGTAGGAATCTCTACCAGATCGACGGAGCCTTTGCCCCAATCGCCTTTCGGTTCGATCCAGGCACTTGGGCGCTTGTCGTAGCGGTCATCGAGGTCTTCGTAGTGACTGAAGTCACGGCCACGTTGCAGCAAGCCGAAACCGCGCGGGTTCTCGATCGAGAAGTTGCTCACCGCCAGGTGTTTCGGATTGTTCAGTGGGCGCCAGATCCATTCGCCGTTGCCGGCATGGATCGACAGGCCGCTGGAATCGTGCAGCTCGCGACGGTAGTTCAGCACTTTCGACGGCTGGTTGGCGCCGAACAGGAACATGCTGGTCAGCGGCGCAACGCCGAGCTTGGTGACCTTGTCACGCAGGAACATCTTGGCCTTGACGTCGACGACCGTGTCGCTGCCCGGACGCACGGTCAGGCGATAGGCACCGGTGGCACGCGGCGAATCCAGCAGGGCGAAGATCACCAGGTGCTTGTCGCCCGGTTTGGGCTGTTGAATCCAGAACTCGGTGAAGCGCGGGAACTCTTCGCCGGATGGCAACGCGGTATCAATGGCCATGCCGCGAGCGGACAGCCCGTAGGTTTGCCCCTTGCCGATGACGCGGAAATAACTCGCGCCGAGCATGGTCATGATTTCGTCTTGCTTGTCGGCCTTGTTGATCGGGTACAGCACACGGAAACCGGCATAACCCAGCTGTTCGGTGGCTTTAGGATCGAACTTCACGTCGCCGAAATCGAAACGACTTGGGTCGTATTTGATCTCTTCGACGGTGTTGGCCGTGATTTCGTTGATTTTCACCGGCGTATCGAAGTGCATACCCTGGTGATAGAACGACAGCTTGAATGGGGTTTTCTGGTTCGCCCATTCGGCCTTTTCAGTGAGGAACCGAATTTTTTGATAGTCCGCGAATTTCATCTCGCGAAATTCATTCGGCAGGTTACTGCGCGGGGCTTCGTATTTTTGCCCGGCCAGCTCTTTTGCCTTGACCGATACGTCATCCAGATTGAATGCCCAAAGTTGGCCGGCGCTGAACAGGCAGAGCAGTGCAGAGCCTGCTACCAGAGCGCTTCGAAACCGTTTGGCAGACAATTTTGGTGCATTACAGGGACTAACAATCACGAGCAACCCTCGCCGAAAACAGATCAAAAAACCAACGGCCAGTTAAAGTGCCAGCACGGTGTGCGGTGGAAAAAAACCGACCCTGCGAACGACTCTTGCCAAGTTGGCGAGCATTGTTCCGACTCCTATGGGGCAAAATGATTCCCCAACAGGTCCCGGACAAGTCTCTACCTAAGTCAAAACGGACCAACGAACGCTGATCCCCGTAGCGCGCGATTATCTAGTAGGCCGCGTTACAACGCATCAGGGGGAACCAAGTATTTATCGGGAAAAGCTCCCGTTTTCAGTCGAAATGCACTTAAAAAGATGTTTCAAGCGCTTTCACGTCTGTAACAGGAAGGTTACCGGGCCATCATTGACCAGGTGCACCTGCATATCCGCGCCGAATCTACCTGATGCCACAGTGCCATGCACCTGTTTCGCTTTGCCCAATAGATAGTCGAACAACTCTTCGCCCAAAGCCGGAGGAGCCGCAGTCGAAAAACTGGGGCGCAACCCGTTTTTGGTGTCGGCGGCCAGGGTGAACTGTGAGACCAACAGCAACCCACCGCCTACGTCCGCCAAGGACAGATTCATCTTGCCCTCGGCGTCGCTGAATACTCGATAGTTAAGCAGTTTATGCAGAAGTTTGTCGGCGCTGGCCCGCGTATCGTCGGGCTCGACCGCCACCAGCACCAGCAAGCCCTGATCTATCGCCCCAACCACCTCTCCCGCAACTTCGACTCGCGCGCCACGCACGCGTTGCAGCAAGCCCTTCATGCTTCGTCAGGCGACAAGTTGAGCATACGGCGGGCCATCAGATCAGCGGCGCGTACCAAGGCATCGGTGATACCCGATTCGGACGCCGCATGGCCGGCGTCGCGAATCACCTGCAATTCGCTGTTCGGCCAGGCCTGATGCAGTTCCCAGGCGTTGTCCAGCGGACAGATCACGTCGTAACGACCATGGACGATGACGCCGGGCAGGTGGGCGATCTTGTCCATGTCTCGAATCAGTTGGTTCGGCTCGAGGAAAGCATTGTTGGTGAAGTAGTGGCACTCGATACGGGCGATGGACAACGCACGCTGAGGCTCGGAGAAGCGGTCGACCACCAGCGGATTCGGCCGCAAGGTGGCGGTGCGGCCTTCCCACATGGACCAGGCCTTGGCCGCGTGCATCTGGGCGATCTGATCGTTGCCGACCAGGCGTTTGTGGAACGCCGAGAGCAAGTCGTGGCGTTCATCCTGCGGGATCGGCGCGATGTAGTCCTGCCAGTAATCGGGAAACAGGCGACTGGCGCCACACTGGTAGAACCACTCGATTTCCTGGGGACGACAGAGAAAAATCCCGCGCAGAATCAAACCGAGCACGCGTTCCGGATGGGTTTGCGCGTAGGCCAGGGCCAGGGTCGAACCCCAGGAGCCGCCGAACAGCAACCATTTGTCGATGCCCAGGTGCTTGCGAATCCGCTCGAGGTCGGCGACCAGATCCCAGGTGGTGTTGTTTTCCAGGCTGGCGTGGGGCGTGGAGCGACCGCAACCACGCTGGTCGAAGGTGACAATGCGATACAGGTTCGGATCGAAATACCGACGGCTCTGGGCATCACACCCGGCGCCAGGGCCGCCGTGGATGAACACCACCGGCAAACCTTCTGGCGAACCGCTTTCGTCGACATACAGCGTGTGGGTTTTATCGACGGCCAGATCGTGCCGGGCGTGGGGTTTGATCTGCGGGTACAAAGTCTGCATTGCGCGCTCCGTAAGGGGTCGAGGTCATCCCTGGGGGGACTTCTATTATTCTGCCGTCCGGCATCATAAACCCGAATTACTTCAATGAGCATGCCCCTTGCAGCGTCAGCGTTTGTCAGCCCGTCGTCTCAGCCAGATAGCCGAGCAGGGTTTCATAGAGTCGGTCGACTTCGGCGACCTGCCCCCGCGCCCGCAAACAGCCGTGAACCAGTCCTTCCCCATAATAAAGCGTTGCGCTCACGCCGGCGGCGTTGAGTCGCTCGGCGTAAAGCACGCCGTCATCGCGCAGTGGGTCGAACTGCGCCGCGGCAATCAACGCCGGTGGCAGACCGCTGAAATCGTCGGCGAGCAAGGGCATCGCATAGGCACCCGGTTGTCGGGCTCTGCCTAAATACAACGCGTGATAACAATCCAGATCGCTGCTGCTGAGCAATGGCGCATCGGCGCATTCGCTGCGCGACGGCAATCGGTGATCACCGCCCAGGCCCGGATAGATCAGAACCTGCGCGCATGGCATTGGCTCACCGGCATCGCGCAAAGCAAGGCACAACGCGGCAGCGAGATTGCCACCAGCGCTGTCGCCTGCCACCAGGGTCCGCGCTGGGTCGAGCCGAAACGGTCCTGTGCGCAACGCGCGCCAGACACTCAGACAGTCATCGAACGCCGCCGGAAACGGATGCTCCGGCGCCAGCCGATAATCGACGGCGATCACCAACACGCCGAGCGCTGATGCCAACTCGGCACAGATGAAGGCGTGAGAATCCAGATCCCCCACCACCCAACCGCCGCCGTGCAGGTACACAATGCACGGCCAACCGCTGGTCGTTGGTTTGACCGACGGTTGCCAGGCGCGCACCGCCACTCCAGCCAATTCGAAATCGATCACCTCAAGCCCCGCGGGACGGGGCGGGGTAAACGCCTGGCACATCTCGCTGTAGGCCTGACGCAAACCGGTGAGACTGCTGTCGGTGCTGTTGAAGCTGAGGGTTTTCTCGACGAAAGCCGCCATGTGTTCAGAGAGAGGGTAAAAAGCCATGAGCCTGCAGCCAGTCAGTCAACGGTTAGGGATTGGAACTCAGTTCTGTGGCGAGGGAGCTTGCTCCCGCTGGGCTGCGTAGCAGCCCCCAAACCACTCAACCCAGTTTTATTAGATACGCCCGACCAGCCGGGTTTACGACGGCTGTGCCGCCGAACGGGAGCAAGCTCCCTCGCCACAGACAGCGTACTTTCCGAAAAATGGTGATCAGTTCTTCAAACTGGCCTGAACGGTTGCCACACCCTCCTTGCCATCAACACTGCTGACACCCGCCAGCCAGCGCTGAAGATCTTCGGGATGATCACGCAGCCACTGTTTGGCAACATCCTGCGGTGTCTTGCGCTCCATGATCGGCACCATCAACTGACTTTCCTGAGCCGCGGTAAAGGTCAGGTTTTCCAGCAGGCGGTTCACGTTCGGGCAACGCTCGGCATAGTCCGGCGCGGTCACGGTGGAAACGGTCGCTGCTCCCTCGTTCGGGCCGTAGACGTCTTCGCTGCCGGTCAGGTAAGCGATGTTCATGTTGATGTTCATCGGATGCGGGGTCCAGCCGACGAACACCACAAACTCCTTGCGATTGACCGCCCGCTGAACGGCGGCAAGCATGCCGGCCTCACCGGACTCGATCAGTTTGAAGTCCTTCAAGCCAAATTGATTGGTCTCGATCATGGTTTTTATCGTGGTGTTGGCACCGCTGCCCGGCTCGATGCCGTAGATCTTGGCGCCGAGCTGATCCTTGAATCTGGCGATGTCGGCGAACGTTTTCAGGCCGGCAGCCGCAACATAGTCAGGCACGGCAAGGGTCGCCTGGGCATCCGAGAGGCTCGGTTTGTCCATGACCTTCACTTGATTGGCGGCCACGAACGGCGCGATGTTTTTATCCATCGCCGGTTTCCAGTAACCGAGGAAGATATCGAGGCGTTTGTCGCGGATGCCGGCGAAGATGATTTGCTGCACGGCACTGGTTTGTTTGCTTTCGTAGCCGAGGCCGTTGAGCAATACGTCAGCCATGCCGCTGGTGGCGATGACGTCGGTCCAGTTGACCACGCCCATGCGTACGGTCTTGCAGGAAGCGGGGTCGTTGGCGAAAACGCTGGTGCTCAGAAGAGCAGTGCCACAGAGGATTGAGAGACAGCGGGTGAACAAACCTTTGATGCTTGTCATAGGGAGCTTTCTCGCGCGGCAGATTATTGTCAGGGGTCGGTGTCTTCGTGCACCGTGCCCAGAACATTACGCAGCGTCGAGAGGCTGAAAGCGAACTGTAGCGACCGAGATTTGCACGGTGGCGACTGTCCTGATGCGTTATCAAGGCGAACACCAATCTGTGGCGAGGGAGTCCCCGCA